>JAEWIW010000415.1 GCA_023386855.1 Bacteroidota bacterium
GGTTATTGCAGTACACCTTTTGCCGCCCCGGGTAGTCCTGGGCGGCTTTTTATATTCTTTTCTTTACTAAAAATTTTAAACTCAGGCTTTAATTGCAGAACTTTATAGAGGTAAGCCCCCTCTAATATGAAAAAAGTTCTTGTCATTGAAGACAATACAGAGATCCTTGACAATATCTCTGAACTGCTGGAACTTTCCAATTACAGGGTTTTTACTGCTTTGAACGGGAAACTTGGAGTGGAGAGCGCACTTGCCAACCATCCCGACCTGATCATCTGCGATATTATGATGCCCGAACTGGATGGATATGGAGTATTGCATATCGTGCACAATCATCCGGATCTTCAGCATATTCCTTTTATTTTTCTTACCGCAAAAACAGAACAGGCCGAAATCAGGAAGGGTATGTCGATGGGCGCAGATGATTATATCCTGAAACCTTTTGATACTACCGACCTGCTCAACGCAGTGGAAAGCAGGCTTAAAAAAGCACAGCTTGCCATTAAAAGAGTAGAGCAGCCTGAGAGTGAATCGCATGAAGCTTTTTCAGAACATGCAGGGGAAAGAACTATTGCTGAATTCCTTGATGGAAGGCAGGAAGATCATTATAAAAAAAGAAGGCTGGTTTACAATGAAGGTAATCATCCAGTAAGATTATATTACCTGCGCAGGGGCAGGTTAAGGGTTTTCAAAACCAACCATGATGGGAAAGAGCTCATCATTAAAATTCTAAATAGCGGTGATTTCTTTGGTTATAATGCCATATTTGAAAATGCTATTTACCGCGAAAGCGTTGAAACCATTGAAGATTGCGACATCATCGCTATCCCTGTAAGCGAATTCAATGAATTGCTTAACAGGAAAACAGATGTGGCCAAAAGGTTTCTTCATATTATGGCCCTTGACCTCGCCCATGGAAACGAACAGATGCTTCATATAGCTTATAACTCGCTTAGAAGTAAAGTAGCCGACGCATTGCTGACCGTACAGAAAAAATTCAGCGATCAGCCTGGCCTTTTCTCTATCAGCATGAGCCGCGAAAATCTTGCTGCCCTGGCCGGAACCGCTACTGAATCCCTGATCCGTACACTGAGTGATTTCAGGAATGAAAAGCTGATCGTTATCCGTGATGGAAAGATCGCTATAGTTGACCTTCCCCGATTGGAAAGCCTGATCCAGTAAAATACCAGGGCTGGTGCTGATACAGTTTTTTAGTAGTAAATTTATTAATGCACTGGCACCAGCAACCCATTCCACAGGTTTTAGAACAATTGCACAGTTCCGCTAAAGGATTGAGTTCAGCCGATGCTGAAAATAAACTCAGGGAATTTGGTCCAAATGAACTTGAAGAAGGAAAGAAAAAAAGTCCTATTACCATCCTGCTTTCACAGTTCAAGGATGTAATGATCATCATTCTTCTGGCAGCCGCTATCATTTCTGGTTTTATTGGTGAACTCACGGATACCATTGTGATTCTCGTTATTGTAGTACTCAATGCGCTGATCGGTTTTTTCCAGGAATTCAGGGCTGAAAAAGCCATGCAGGCCCTGAAGAAAATGTCCGTAACCCAGGCACGCGTGCTGAGGGATAATGTATCTACCTGGCTTCCTGCCACCCAACTGGTTCCAGGAGATATCGTGATCCTGGAGGCGGGTAACGCGGTACCTGCCGACCTGCGCATTATTGATTCGGTAAACCTCAGGGTGGAAGAAGCCGCTCTTACCGGTGAATCAGAGTCAGTGGAAAAGATTTCAGATTTAATTGAAGGCGATGATATACCCCTGGGCGACCAGCGGAACATGGCTTTTAAAGGAACCTATGTTACCTACGGCAGGGGAAAAGCCGTGGTGACTGGAACCGGGATGAAAACTGAGCTTGGCAGGATTGCCAGTATGTTGCAGGAGTCCGATGCACTTACTCCCTTGCAGCAAAGAATGGCAAGCTTTGGAAAATGGCTTTCCCTGATCGTCCTGGCATTATGCGTAATATTTTTTGTTGCCGGCTGGCTCAGGGGCGAAGACCTGGTGCGCATGATCCTTACCAGTATCTCCCTTGCTGTTGCTGCCATACCCGAAGCACTCCCTGCTGTGATCACCATCTCTCTTGCCCTTGCTGCCAAAAGAATGGTTCGGTTCAATACACTTATCCGTAAACTCCCCGCGGTGGAAACCCTGGGCTCAGTATCTTATATCTGTACCGATAAAACGGGTACCCTTACCCGCAACCGGATGTATGTTGAACAGGTATATATCAACGACAGGTTCATCAACAGGGATGAACTGGAAAACCTCGAAACCGACGACCAGCTTAACCTGATGTGGCTTGCCTTTGCCTTGAACAATGATGCGGTTACCAACGAAAATAACGAAGTCAAAGGCGATAGCACAGAAGTTGCGTTAATGGACCTGGTGCTGGAACAGGATGTTGAACCTGATGGATGGCCAAGAGTGGCGGAAATTGCTTTTGATGCCGACCGTAAACTCATGACCACCTACCATGAGAATAATGGTGAAGTGATCTCTTTCACTAAAGGTGCACCAGATATTCTATTAAAAAAATGTATTGATATCGATGAAGCGTCCATCCAGCAGGTGGTGGACAGGATGGCGGAGAATGGCCAGCGCGTATTGGGATTTGCATACCGTTTATGGGAAGCATTGCCCGATAATCCCAATGACCTTGAAAATGAAAATGAACTGCGGTTTATCGGGCTTGCCGGCATCATTGATCCACCGCGGGAAGAAGTTTTCGAGGCCGTATCAAAATGCCTCACCGCCGGGATTGTTCCTGTTATGATAACGGGCGATCACCCACTGACCGCAAAAACCATTGCAGAAAGAATCGGTATTTTGAAGCCGGAAAAAGACAAAACACTTACAGGGCAGCAATTGAATAATCTTTCAGAGGAAGAATTTCTTTCAGAAGTTGAAAAAGTAAAAGTGTATGCAAGGGTATCGCCCGAACAGAAACTGAGGATAGTAAAAACGCTCCAGCAGAAAGGACATTATGTTGCCATGACGGGTGATGGTGTGAACGATGCCCCATCATTGAGAAGGGCCAATATCGGTATAGCTATGGGCATTACAGGAACCGATGTTTCCAAGGAAGCGGCCGATATGATTTTGCTGGATGATAATTTCTCCACGATCGTAAAGGCCGTTGAAGAAGGAAGAAGGATCTACGACAATATCCTCAAGTTCATCAAGTACCTGATGACCACCAATTCCGGGGAATTAGGGACCCTGCTTGTGGGGCCCATGCTGGGGTTGCCCATTGCACTTCTCCCCATTCATATTTTGTGGATAAATCTTATTTCAGATGGACTGCCCGCCATTTCCCTTTCATTCGAAAAGGCAGAAAAGAATATTATGAGCAGGCCACCCAGGCCGGCCGGTGAAAATGTTTTTGCCAATGGCCGTGGCGCGCATATGATCTGGGTGGGAATGTTGATGGCTGCCATCACTTTATTGCTGCAGCATTGGGCAATAAAAAATGAACTTCATTGGCAAACCATCGTATTTAACGTGCTTTGCCTCAGCCAGATGGCACATGTTCTTGCCATAAGATCAAACAGCAGGAGCCTGTTTCATTCAGGATTGTTAAGCAATAAACCATTGCTGTTCTCTGTGATTATATCCATTATACTGCAGTTAAGCGTAACCTATATTCCTGTTCTTCACCCGGTATTCCATACCTTTTCTCTGACACTGAATGAACTGCTGGTGGTATTGGGTGCTTCCTCAATAACTTTTATTGCAGTGGAAATAGAGAAAGCCATTAGATACCATAACAGTAACAACAAAAATTCTTCTCATTAAAATCTGCCATTTCATTAGGTAATGGCATAATTATTTAGTAGATTAATCTTGAACTAATAAATAATGCCATGAAAAAAAACAAAAAAGGCTACACCGGTCTTTCTGCGTTTCCTTCTGGCGAACCTGCAATCATGAAGATCCCTGGAATGCAGGATGGTAGATATAAAGAATGGCAAGATAGAAGCCGGGTAAACCTGGAAGATCCGGATACCAGGCAACGGAGCAATATCGAAAGGGATTTTGAGGCAGAACAAAGGGAACCTGAAAGAGAGGACGAGCAAAAGTTTTATTAGCAATATAATCGGGTCGGCAATGTCGGCCCGATTATATTTTATACCTTATCTATCCGGTTATATTTTCAGCCCCGGTTTAAATTTTCCAGTCAACAATTTTGTTCACCAGCGCTTCCTGGTAGGGAGCAACGATGCGGATATAGTTATCTGTATAACCTTCCATTGTTCCACCTTTTTCATGTGCTTCAAATAACACTTTTCTTGTTTGACCTGCCTGTTGTGCAGTGAAGTATTGCATCTTCATGTATGAAAGATTACGCAGCTTCTTATTTCTTTCATGCCTAACCTTGACCGGCACCACGGGTTTGATCTCTAATGCTTTTGTATTGTCACGCTCAGAGTAGGTAAACACATGCAGGTAAACGATATCAAGCTGATGAAGGAAGTTGAATGTTTCCTGGAAATCTTCCTCGCTTTCCCCGGGGAACCCAACAATTACATCAACTCCAATAGCACAATGCGGGATGAGTTTCTTTATGTTGGCTACTTTTTCAGCATACAATTCCCTGCGGTACCTTCTTCTCATCAATCCAAGTATTTTGTTTGAACCGCTTTGAAGGGGAATATGAAAATGAGGCATGAACTTACTGCTTTTCGCAACGAGTTCTATGATTTCATCAGTTAACAGGTTGGGTTCAATGGAAGATATCCGGTAACGCTCAATGCCTTCAACATCCTCCAGGGCTTTGACTAAATCAACAAAAGCTTCTGTACCTGGTTGTCCATTGCTGCCTTTGCCGAAATCGCCGAGGTTTACACCGGTGAGTACGATCTCTTTTACACCATTTGAAGCAAGCTGCTGCACCTCCCTGGTCACATTGGCCACATTATCGCTCCGGCTTTTTCCCCTGGCCATCGGGATGGTACAGAATGAACAGTTATAATCACATCCGTCCTGCACTTTCAGGAAGGTCCGGGTGCGGTCATTAACGGAATAGGATGAATGGAAGCCTGAAACTTCCTCAATATCACATGAAGAAATGCGGGTTGAATCACCCTTGGCGAGTTCAGAGAGATGGGCGGCAATATTGAACTTTTCCGCTGCGCCCAGCACCAGGTCAACCCCGGGGATCTCTGCGATCTCCCTTGGTTTTAATTGCGCATAACAGCCGGTGATCACTACCAGGCTCTCAGGGGCTTTACGCTGTATCCTTCTCACGATCTGGCGGCATTCCTTGTCGGCATTATCAGTAACCGAACAGGTATTGATGACATATACATCTGCCTGTTCTTCAAACGAGGTTTTAATAAAGCCCTCCTTCTCAAGGAGCCTGCTGAGGGTAGAAG
>JAEWIW010000416.1 GCA_023386855.1 Bacteroidota bacterium
TCTCAACAAGCTGTGGTTCAAGTTCATTTTCTTCATTAACACATACGCCAAAATCAAATGCAAGCATATGGCATACACCTGTTTCATTGGGCACCCTGTCGCCATGTGGGATCGCAGCTTCAGTAAGTGATTTGAAATTATCCTCTGTAATCACATCAATGATCGACTCGCATGCGTCAAGCATTTTTCGAGTGAAAGCCTTATCGATAAACACTGGTGTTTCAGCTACCCTGAATTCTATCGCACCAGGATGCCTGCTGTCAAGATCATCAAGAAATTCCTGGTATTTTTCCTGCGTGAATGTTTCATTAAAAGCCTTGCGTAAGGGAGGTATCATAACTCTGGTTAAAGGGATCAAGATACGACCTAACAACGGGCTGTCAAATTCGTTCCAGCGCCTGTTCAAGAAAGTTAGGGATCACGTGGGAATAGGTGAATAAAATCTTGTCCGGATCATTTAGCTGTTCGATCATGGATTTCCATTTTTCATAACCATGATTTTCTATCACCATCTGCTTCCTGTCTTCTTTCTGCAGGTACATACTCATACCAATAGCATCAGCCTCGGGATGAAATTGAGTGCCCACCATATAATCATTGAAACGTATGGCCATGATCGCTCTCTCAAGGGGAACATGTGGTCGTTCCTTTTCTATTGCCAGCACGGTGGATCCTTTTTTATCCAGTTGCATGGAATCGGGTTGAATCACCTGGTAGTCGCGACTATCAACGGCGAAAAAAGGATCATCGAGTCCATCAAAAATCTTTTCTTCTTTCCCTTCCTGCAATACATGGATGGGGAAAACACCGAAGGCAGTAGACTTCCTTTTCGCAACTGTTGCAATATTGAAATGCCTGCAGGCCAGCTGGAACGAATGACAGATAAATAGTACTGATTTCTTTTTTGTATGGGAAGGATCATTGTTGAAAGCTTCCACAGCATCCAGCCATTGAAAATATTTTTCTTCCCATTCAGAACCTTCACTATCAAGGGGCGAACCCGGACCTCCTGATGAAATGTATATATCATATTGCAGGCCGGGGGTTTGAAGGGCAAGTCTTACTTCGTATTCATTCACAACAAGGTCAATTGATTTCGCGCTGGCAAAATCTTTCAGTAATTGCCTGATGCATCGCATGCCTTCATTGGGCCTGCCTTCATAAAGGTCAAGAATGGCCACCTTCACTGTTTTTCTTTCCTTGCTCATACGGGTGCAAATTTACGAAATGATCAAGGAACTGCATGAAGAAGCCATTCCTGCGCTGAACTGCAGCGAAACGTGAGGTTGAATTGACCTCAGAACCAGTAATAGATCCAGCCTTATTGGCTGCCAGTAAATTACTTATTCAAGAGGGCTTTCATCATTTTTTCAGCAACGAATTTGTTCCCTGTTTCATTAAGATGAACCCTGTCGCGGGTAAGCACTCCTGATTCTTTGTTCTCTTTATTGTGCTCCAGGTCGTAAGCGAGAAATTCCTTGCGAAGATCAATCAACTGGCAATTGTTCTTTTTAGCAAGGTCTCTTACGATATTGCTGTACTTGTTCAGGTCACCATCGAGTTCATTGCTGAAATCAATCTTTTCACCAATAGCCGCAGGTGTGGTAAGGATCACCCTGATATTCTTTGCTTTTAATTTATTGATGAGCGCCTGGTAGAATCTTTCAAATTTATCCGAATCGGTTCCTGTTCCTGCAAGACGTTTATGCCATACATCATTAACACCCACCCAAACAATTACTACATCAGGATCTTTTGCCAGGACATCCTCTTCCATTCTAAGGTACAGGTCATATATTTTATTACCGCCAATGCCGGCACCAATCAGCTCATACTGGTCTTTATGTCCACTCTTATCAAGCATATCTCCCAGCACGGTTATATACCCATTCTTTTCTACACCGGCCTGCGTAATGGAATCACCAAAGAAAACAACTTTCTGTTTTTTCTGAACAGGTACGAATGCAGAGGCAACAACGATCAAAAACAATAATGCAAATACTCTCATAGTTATTTATTTAAACTGAAAACTTTTTCACCATTAAGGTAAGTGCTCAACACTTTAGTTTGTAAAATTTCTTTTTCACCAGCCTTCAAAAGGTCTTTGTCGAGAATAATAAAATCCGCAAACTTTCCTTTTTCAAGACTGCCTTTTTCCTGTTCTTCAAAATTACTTTTCGCTGCCCAGATGGTCATGCCTCTTAATGCATCAGTTGCCGGAAGTGCATTTTCCATCTGGTATCCCTGTTCCGGCCAACCTGTTGCATCTTTCCTGAAAACCGCTGCATAGAAGGTTTTTAATGGATCAATATCTTCCACTGGAAAGTCGGTGCCCAATGGCATCCACCCCGATTGCACCAGCAACTGCCGGTAGGCATATGCAGTTTTCTCACGTTCCTTTCCGAGCCTTTCACCAGCCCAATACATATCGGATGTAGCATGTGTTGGCTGAACGGAAGGAATGATATTCAAGTCATGGAACTGTAGCAAATCACGGGGATTGACCACCTGTGCATGTTCAATTCTCCATCGTTTATCATTACCGGGAAGAAGGTGTTTAGCATAGGTATTCAATACAACCCTGTTACCAGAATCACCGATCGCATGTGTACACATCTGGAAGTCGTATTTCACCAGCATTGCCGCTACTGAGTCAAAATGTTCTTTGTTGCTCAGCAGGAAACCATAATGATCTTTTTTATCAGCATAGGGTTCAAGCAGGCATGCACCTCTTGATCCCAATGCACCATCAGCATACACTTTCATGGCGCGCATGTTCAGCCTGTCGGTTTTGATCTTTCCACGTTTTTCCAGGAATGAATAATTACGCGGGTTATCTGCAAGCATGGCATAGATCCTCATCTTTAATTTCCCGGCCTGCTGAAGACTGTCGATCATCATTATGATCTCATTATCAAGACCGCAGTCATCAATGGTAGTGAGTCCTTTTGCAAAGCAGTTTTTTTCTGCTTCACTAAAGGCCGCTGCCATTGCTTCATTATTCAATGCAGGTATTTTGCTGCTTACCAGCTCAACTGCATTATCTATAAGAACACCTGTAGGTTTTCCATTTTCTATTTCCACTTTTCCTCCTACCATTTCCATTGGTCCCTTAATGCCTGCAATATTTAATGCGACATCATTTACAATAGCTGCATGCCCGTCAATCCTGGTAAGAATTACAGGATTTCCCCGATATAGTGCATTAAGACTATCATTTGTAGGAAAATCCTTTTTGCTCCAGTCGTTCTGGTCCCAACCCCGGCCAATGATCCATGCACCTTCTGCAAGTCTTTTATTTGAAATAAAATCCTGTATGCGCTGAAGGCATTCTGAAAAACTTTTTGTTCCAACGAGATTCACGGTTTGCAGCGAGCTGGCATATCCCATGAAATGAGCATGTGCATCGATAAAGCCAGGATAAATGAACTTTCCGGATGCATCAATTGTTTCCTTTGCTGAATAATTTTTACTGATATCTTCATTTGTGCCTGTGGCCAGTATCTTTCCATCTTTAATGGCCATGGCCTGTTGAATGCTGAATGAACTGTCGACCGTATAGATGGTAGCATTCATGATAAGCAGGTCGGCCTTGTTCGACTGGCAGGAAGCAAAGAAAAGTGCAACAGGAATGATAAGGGAAAGAGTCTTTAATCGCATGGATATTGATTCATTAATTGATTTACACTATTGAAAAAAGGGAGGATGTTTTTCTTCATGACCAGTGAATTCCTGGTAAGCTTTTGCAGCCTGCAGTATGGATGCTTCATCATAGAGATTGCCTACAAGCGATATGCTGGCAGGTAAACCCTGCTGGTTAAACCCAATAGGGAAGCAGATCACAGGATGGCCGGTTAAATTGGTAATGGCCGACTGGTTACCTGCAAATGAAGGAACAATCACCACATCGTATTGTTTCATGAAATTATTTACTGCATCGGAAAGCGCATAACGATGCCTGTTAGCATTGATGTATTCAGCAGCAGGAATAAATCTTCCCGACCTGAATATATTCGGCCAGAAGTTTTTATCCTGTCTTTCGATAAGATCATCCTTGCCGGAAAGTGTAAGTTCTTCAAATGCAGCTGAAGATTCTGCACTGAGTATGATATTCATGATATCAGCCTTATAAACCGCGCTGTCAGGGAAATCTACAGGAATAAGGTCATAACCCATCTTTTTAAAATCATCGATCACTTTCCATTCAAGGCGATCCTTTTTTAACCTGTCGAAATAATTCTTTGAATAGGCGATCTTTAATTTTTTTCCCTTGGCTTTGGGTTCAAACCGGAAGCCCCTTTCAATAGAAGAAGGGTCTTTGCTGTCAGCACCATGTATAATGGAGAAAACTATAGCAGCATCTTCTGCGGTTTTGCATATTGGCCCTATCTTATCAAGGCTCCAGGATAATACCATGGCTCCTGACCTGCTCACTGAGCCGAATGTAGGCCTGAGGCCTGTTACACCGCAGGTTGATGAAGGAGAAATGATGGATCCCCAGGTTTCTGTTCCAATTGCAAAAGGCAGCAATCCCGCCGAGGTTGCAGCAGCTGAACCTGCAGATGATCCACTGGAACCTTCTTTAAGATTCCATGGATTGTTGGTTCTTCCTCCAAACCAGAGGTCATCATATGCTAATGCACCGAGTGATAACTTAGCGCATAATACAGCGCCTGCATCACGAAGCTTTTTATAAACGAAAGCATCTTCATCCACTACCTGGTCTTTATAAGGAGTGCTGCCCCAGGTGGTTTTAGTGCCTTTGACGGCAAAAAGATCTTTTAATCCATATGGTATGCCATGCAATGGTCCATGGTAAATACCTTTCTTCAAATCCTCATCCGCCTTGCGTGCCTGCTGCATGGCGATCTCTTCCGTAAAACTGATCACGCAATGCACCGTGTCATCATATTTTTTTAACCGGTCAAGAAAAAACCTGGTAAGTTCAACCGAACTGATTTTTTTTGATTTGATCAGTGAAGCAAGTTTGGTTACAGGATAGAAGGCCAGTTCATTCCTGTTGGAAGGTAAGTTTATAGCTGGTGGAATATTCCATGCTGGTGAAGTTGACACCTGTTTTGGAATCACTGTTCCTTCAGTGGCAGGAATGTAGGCAAAAGGGTAGGGCGTTGCATTGTGGATGTTCAGCCCGTGCATGTCTTCATACACTTTGCGGAAATCTCTTAACGACTCCATCATGGAATCCCTTTCTGATTCAGTAAAATCCCATCCCAGCCAGTTTCCGAATATGCCGGCATTGCGAATGGAGTCCTGCCTTTGTGCAGTAAGATGAAGTGTACTGGTCAATAAACAAAACAGCAATGTATTCCTGAACATAAGAATGATTTAATGTTCCAGCAAACAGTAAGCAGCGAATATGTATTGTTATAATAACCCAACAATCTCTTCGAGATACTTCTTGTCTGTTTCATCAAACTGGTCATACAACTCACTATCTACATCAAGTACACCTGTAACTGAATCACCGGAAAACAGGGGAACTACAATCTCGGATTTTGATAAGCTGCTGCAGGCAATATGGCCAGGAAACTTCTCTACGTCAGGAACAATAAGTGTTTGTGCTTTATCCCATGCGGTTCCGCATACCCCTCGGCCTTTCCTGATCCTTGTACAGGCAACAGGCCCCTGGAACGGTCCAAGTACCAGCTCATCATTTTTTACAAGATAGAATCCTACCCAGAACCATTTGAATTGTTCCTTTAATGCTGCAGCAACATTGGCAAGATTTGCAATGGTATCCGATTCACCTTCCAGTAATCCTTTTATTTGCGGAATAAGTGATTGGTATATTTCTTCCTTGGTACCCTCGATGATTTGAAGATCTTCAGCCATCAATAATAAATTAGGTCACAAATATAGTCAACATCCTGCAAGCATGCCCCATCATACACCGGATAGAAACTGGTCCTGGATATAGGAAGTTACTGCTATAGTACTACCTGTTTCCTGGAATACCTGTAGCTGCCGGTCGGCGCCGGTACCCTGTTCCAGCATGGTTTTGATATAATTGATCGCATGCCTGCTGCCCAGTTCATCCACCACGTCATCAATGAAATCGAGCAGTTCAAAGATGAGGATGCGGGTGCTTACTTCTTCTTCCTTTCCAAAATCGATAAGCCTTCCATCAATGCCATAGCGGCTTGCCCGCCATTTGTTTTCATTGATTAGGGCACGGGAGTATTGTATGAAATTTAGATTCTGGGAACGGAGTTTATAAATTTTAGCACATACGGCCTGGAACAAAGCTGCAATGGCAATGGTTTCTGAAACCGTCATGGGCACATCACAAATGCGGAATTCCACCGTGTTGAAGAAGGGATGCACGCGAAGGTCCCACCAGATCTTTTTCGCATTGTCAATGCAATTGGTTTTTACCAGCAGCTTGATGAAATTATCATAGGCTTCAATGCTTTCAAAGTTTTCTGGTATGCCTGTGCGGGGGAACTTATCAAACACTTTTGTACGGAACGATTTATAACCTGTCATCCTTCCCTCCCAGAAAGGTGAATTGGTACTTAAGGCATAAATATGGGGAAGAAAATATCTTGTTGAATTGGCGATATGGTTGGCCATATCACGGTTCTCCATGCCCACGTGTACATGCAATCCAAAGATGAGATTACTTCTTGCGGCTTCCTGCAGCTCGTTCACGATCTCGCTATATCTTACATGGTCGGTGATCAATTGCTGCTCCCAATGACTGAAAGGGTGCGTTCCCGAAGCGCCTACACCAAAGCCGAGTTCACCCGCAACATCATGAATGGTTTTTCGTAATGCCGCAACATCTTTATAGGCTTCATCCACATTCCTGCAGATATCAGTGCCCACTTCCACTACGGCTTCATGCATTTCAGCCTTCACTTTATCCTTGATCACTTTTTGTCCTTCCGTAACGATCTTTTGATGATGGCTTTTTAGCTCCTTGCTGACCGGGTCGATCACCATGTATTCTTCTTCAATACCCAGCGTAAAGATCCCGTAATTCATATTGGCCATGTTTGTCCAGGGATTAGATTTTTTTTTGAGTTTTTCAGGTCAGTGGGATTTTGGAAACGGACGACCGGATGAATTCGCCCCAGGTGAGGTTGTCCTGCCCGGGCTGTTGTGTCAGTGCCCTTTCGATGGCATAAGTTGCCATGGTATCAACAACCCATTCAAAGTTCTCTTCACCAACACTGTTCAGGTCGGCATCCGGCACCGGGTTACAGAAATCAATGGCATAAGGTACACCATCCCTCACTGCCAGTTCCACCGTGTTAAGGTCATAACCCAGGTAGCGGTTCAACCTGAGTACTATCTCTTCCATCTGCTTCAGTAATTCGGGAGAAGGGTTGAACTCCTGTGTATAGCGAAGGTGATGCGGGTTCCGGGGTTCATAACCCATGATCCTTACATATTTGCCACCAATGCAATAGCAGCGGTAATATTCCTGGAAGATGATCTCTTCCTGCAGCAGCATGACCAGTTGACCGGTTTCAGCATGCTTATGAAAGAAATCCTCCATGTCGTGAAGCTTGTAAACATTCTTCCATCCTCCTCCAGCAAAGGGTTTCATATAGGCAGGAAAACCTACGTAACTGAAGATCCCCTCCCAGTCGAGCGGGTAGGCCAGGTTGGTGAACGACTGGTCGGAAGTGTCGGGTGGTAATGCTCTTGAAGGAAGAATAACAGTTTTGGGAACAGGTACACCGATCTTTTCGGCCAGGCAGTTGTTGAAGAATTTTTCATCAGCGCTGCTCCAGAAGGGATTATTGATGACCGCAGTTCCACAAATGGCTGCATTTTTCAGGTACGACCTGTAAAAAGGAACATCGTGTGATATCCTGTCAATGATCACTGCGTAGTCCTGGGCCTGTGCCTGCAATACTTTATCAATCCTGACGGGTTCAGCATGCAGGTCTTCCACGTTACGGCTGTTGATCCTTTCCACAATGGCCATGGGAAAGCTTCTTTCCTGCCCGAACAGAATGCCGATTATCTTCATGTTACCAGTTAATGATTAATGAAAACAGGTCAACCAAATATATTTGTTAGGGTGGACATTAACAAGGAAATAAGTTTACGAATGGGAATAAACTATTTATTGAGCTAATTTTGCCATCATGCAAATGGAAAAATGCGTCAGCGTCAAACTTGCAGGCCATGAGCTGCATTCGGAATTTTTGAACAGGCAGGTAAAACTAGATTTCTATGCTTCATCAAAAGCAATAGGATCATCGCCAGTTTCAATTTTACTGGTGAACGACGGACAGGATCTCCGTTCGATGGATTTTAAATCGGTGCTTGAATCGGTTGAAATGGAAGTGGAACTTAAACCACTGGTCATTATTGGTATCCATTGTGGCCCTGATCGTATCCAGGAATATGGAATTGTTAGCCAGCCCGACTTCAAAGGCCGTGGCAGCAAGGCGCCGGAGTATGAACAGTTTTTGTTGAACGAGTTGCTTCCATTTGTGTATGAACAATATTCACCTCATGAGATCATGGGTATGCATTATGCCGGTTTCTCACTCGGAGGTTTAAGTGCTTTCGATCTTGCCTGGAATCACCCTGATATATTTTCTTCTGCAGCTGTTTTCTCGGGATCATTATGGTGGCGGTCAAAAGATCAATACGATAAAACCTATAATGCCAATACAGACAGGATCATTCACCAGGTAGTAAGAAACGATTCTAAAAATGAAGGAATGAAATTTTTCTTCCAGGTAGGTGAATTGGATGAAGTGGAAGATCGAAACAGGAATGGCGTGATCGATACCATTGATGATACCATCGACCTGATGCGTGAACTGTTGCAGAAGGGATACCAGGAAGGGAAGGATATGCATTACCTCCAAATAAAAGATGGGAGGCATGATGTGGCTACCTGGGCAAGAGCATTTCCGGAATATCTTAAATGGAATTTCAGCTGATAAAAAATATTACATAAGATTACCGCGATTTTACATTTGAATCTTTAAATAAAGAAGCCACTGCGTTTAAACGGTGGCTTTCTTATTGAAGCTATTAAGGTAAAATGAAAACGCTATAAATGAAAAAGCCACCGAAAGTAATCGGTGGCTTTTATTATGAAGAACATTTAGATTCTAGAAATTCACTCTAACACCAAGCTGGCTGCTCCAGCGGCTGCTGTTGAATGAACCATCACTTACATTGTAAGGCTTTCCTTCTGAAGGAGGAGTAAACCTGTAACGTGGTGTAAGATCGGTTGCACTTGCATAACCCCTGAAATCAAGCAGTCGGTAGTTGTCGTTAGTAGCAAAGTACTGGCGACCCCAATTGCGGTTCAGCATATTGGTGAAGTTGAATACATCATAGGTAAGTTGCAGCTGGTAGGTCTTAGCACCAAACTTGATGTTGAAATCCTGCTGAAGCTTAAGGTCAACAATATGAGTGAATGGTAAACGTGCACCATTTCTTTCTGCATATTGACCACGACGCTTGCTGAGGTATTTATCACCTTCAATGAACTTGTCAAAAGCTTCCCACTGCTGGGCTGGACTAAGATCACCATTCTGTTCGAAAATGATATCACCTGCTTCTTTAGGAACATAGATCAGGTCATTGTCTTCAAAGTTGTCATAATCACGAACCATACCACGGCTCATTACATAACTGAATGGAGCACCGGTTTGACCGTTATATACCAGTGAAATTGTTGTAGCCAGCATCTTGTTGGCATAAGTGAACTTCTTGGCAACATAAGCATTGATGCGATGTCCAAGATCGAAATCACTTGTGCTCAACTCCATGTAGTTACGTCCGTTCACAGTTTCCATATATCTCCACTGTGAACTGTTCTGTGAACTTGTTCCTTCATTCAGCACCACTGAATTACCATAAGTATAGTTAGCATTGAATGCAAAACCTTGTCTCCATGCTTTATCAATGGTGAAAGTGAAATTGTAGGCAAATCCTTTTTTACCATCGTTGTTATAGAGTAAATAAACACCGGTGTAAGGGTTGCTACCATCTTCGCGCATTGGAATATTCTTGGGGAATGATCCGCTCAGGTCATAAACGTTACGCTGGTCAGCACCCACAGATTTTTTTGTAGGAGGAAGAAGGTTCACGTTCTTGTAAGCGATCTCGTTGATGTTCTTGGTGAACACACCTTCCACGCTAACTTTCCATCCTTTGCTGAGGTTCTTATCGATACCCAGTGAAGTACGGAAAACTTTATTCAGTTTGAAATCTTTCGCGATCAGGTTAACCTCACCAGATGGGAGACGAGCTGTTTTTCCAAGATCCTGCAATGTGTATTGATCGAAAGGATCGGCTTTGAAGGCGAGGTTTGAACCGTTAAGACCTGCAATGCTGATACCGTTGTTGTTGTACACACCACCGGGCCATACCAGGGGAACACGACCAGTGAACAAGCCAAGACCACCACGGATGGTAATGCCTTCATCGTCGAGTTTGTAAGTAAATCCAGCCCTTGGGTTAATAGACCATTTTGGATTGGAGATCTGCCCGCTTTTAGCACCCATCAGGTCGTAATAATTACTGATGGCTGCAGCTGCTGTATCGTTGAAGAAGGCATCAGTGCGTGGATCAGTAAGGAATATGGTATTGTCGGCACGAACACCAACACTTACAGTGAAGTTATCAGAAACCTTGATCTCATCGTTAACGAAGAAGCCAAGACGAAGGGTTTTGAAATCCGCAGCAGCATTCTTGCTGTTGTCGCCAGTGATGCCGTTATCCACCAAAGAATAAGAGCGGTTATAGCTGGTAGCGGTTCCACCATTCATGAAAGTAGCCAGGTCGTTGAAAGTATAAGAACCATAGTTCTGGCGGATAAAGATATTGTAAGAATTGCTCAGCTCATTATCAGTTCCTACAGAGAAGCTGTGGTTGTTCTTATAAAATTTGAACATATCGAACAGCGCATAGTTCTTTTGTGTAAGAAGGTTTGCTGTGGAAAATTCTTCGGTTCCAAGAATGATCCTTCCGTTGCCATCGTTGATGGTCACCCTTGGAAATGGATTGCCAATAGGGCCCCTGTCATCTTTTACATCAGTAAAGGTCAGCAACAATTTATTGTTTGCTCCTTTGCTGAAGCGGCTGTTCAATTCAAGTGAACCGGAATTGGTTTTACTTGGCATGATATAACCGTTGTTGTAAAAGTTGATGGTCTGGTTTGAACTGCGGCTGGTATTATAACGCTCTGCATTGTTGAAACGGTAGCTGGCACTCAGCTTATGTTTCTCGTTGATGTTCCAGTCGATCTTTGCAGCGATCCTGTCGGCAGTAAGTTCCTCGGCATTGTTGAGGTACCCGCCCGGATCATAATTGTAATTGTTTTTCAGGTAAGTGGTCAGGGTAGAAAGATCATTTTCTGAAGCGCTTCCTTCATAGTTCTTGAATTCAAAAGGCTGGGGGCGCTGGTCTCTCTGCATTTCAGCGTTCAGGAAGAAGAACAGTTTGTTCTTGATCATCGGTCCACCCAGGCGGAAACCATAGGTTTTGTTGCTGAAATCCGCAAGCCTTGTAGCGTCGGATTTTTCACCTGTTGGTGTTTTACCGCTCAATCCCTGGTTCCTGAAGAAATAATAAAGGCTACCAGTAAGTTCGTTGGTACCACTACGGGTGATTGCATTTATACCACCACCGGTGAAGTTACCATGCTGTGCATCATATGGAGATACTACCACCTGGAACTGGTCGATCGCATCGATTGAAATGGGAGGAGCACCAGTTTGACCACCGTTTGTTCCTGTAGCAGCCAGGCCGAACACATCATTGTTCACTGCTCCGTCGATATAGAAGGAGTTGAAGCGGTTGTTTTGCCCTGCAATGGCAATACCACCATCGAAGGTAACCTTAGCCTGTGGAACAAAGCGAAGGTAATCTGAAAGGTTTCTACCTACCGTTGGCAGGTTGGCGAGTTTGTCTCTTCCAATAGAAGTTTCTGTTCCGCCTTTACCTGTTTCTCTTCCGCGAACGCGGGAAGCCACTACTACTTCAGCCAGTTGCCCGGCATCTTCAGACAGCGTAAAATTTTGTTTTTCAGTTTCTCCGAGGTTTAGGAAAATATCTTCCCTTGTTTGAGAGGCAAAGCCTACATAACTAACCTGGATGCGGTAAGGCCCGCCAGGATTGATGTTGGCCAGGTCAAAACGGCCGCCGGTACGTGTTGCCATTGTGTACACAACGCCGGTAGGAACATGTGTAACAGTTACAGTTGCCCCGGGTAAGCCTTCTCCGGAAGCAGATTTTACCGTTCCGCTGATGTTACTCGTGGTAACCTGAGCTGTTGCGCTGACCAGGAATGCCATGAAAAGACATACCAGTGCTACAAATCTCTTGAGGTGCATATGTGTGTGATTTTCAAATTTGCTGCAAAGAAACTGAAATAATGCTTAGGGTTATTGACAGAATATTAACAAATTGTTACCTGCTGCTGCTTCAAAACTTAAGCCACAGCACGATTTCAGCCATGGGAGCATTAAACAGCAATTGTGCTAAAACTTATTCCTATGAAATGGTAGGTAGTTATATTTAGTTGAATAAAAAGCGCTTTGTTGATTTTTCCTGGCATTTTCTACCGCCCACTTTAGTTTTGTATTGCGTACCTCAAACTGTTGAAGAGTAAGAGGGTAATTATCATTAATTTTGCGCAAATTGATTTTATGCTCGATTCGATCGATAGTGCGATTG
>JAEWIW010000010.1 GCA_023386855.1 Bacteroidota bacterium
CAATTGAAGTTCGAGATCAGTACAGACAATACTTCCTGGACCACCGCTTTGCAGGCGGATGTTAGTGAAAGTTATTTTCGCCAGCAATTACCCCTGCCTCAAACGGTAATAGCGCGTTATATAAGAATTTCTGTTTTGGAAACAAGAAGTGCTGAAGCGACGCAGGCAGCAATGGGTGAAATTGATGCTTATAATGTTCAGAACATAAGTGCAGACAATGGATATACTACAAGCTCACCTGTGGCATTGGTCAATGCAAAATTTCCTTTCACAGGCGATGGGTCAAACCCTTTCCCTGCACTTGGAGCGTATAGAATGCAAAAATTAGCGGGATGGACGCATAGTGCTAATGCAATTGTTTCCTATGATAATTTATCCACTTCTCTGAGCCTGTTTATAGCTCCTGTATGGGGTCTTCCATCTGTAACCAACGGTAAGATCTACCAGGCTGTAGATCTTCAGCCAGGAAATTATATACTGAAGATCATGCCCGGTTCATCCGATGGCCCAACAGATGTATATGCCCTGGTATCGAGTGATGCTGCATTACCTGATTATGCAAATGTTCCCAATGCGGCCAGCACCATCGGTTATGCTGATCTGATGGAATACCAGGAGAAGTCTGTAGAGCTTCGCATAGTTGCCACGCAGGCAATGAAGGTATATATAGGATTGGTTTATAATTTACGCAGCCAGTATAATGAAACAGGCCTGCCCTGGACTTCATTTAAGATCAAAGAATTCAACCTTGTGAAAGCTGATTAAAGCCATCACAAGGCTAATCTGGAACCCTATGCATATTTTTCCCTTTATCCTCTGTATTCAATTATTTTTTACTTCCTGTGCTTCGGGCATTAATAACCGTTCTGTCGATAAGAACCAGGCCGTTTTATACGACCAGGACTTGAGTGATGAAAAAGCAATACCCGCCTTAATTACAAATGGTGTAGCGGAATATGGAAAAGAGGGATTAAAAATCTTTGATACAGGCAAGATTGTTCAGCTGGATAAATTCTATGCTATTGCCGAACGCAAGATTCAGTATATCGTTAATTTTTCTGATGATGCTAAGGCAGTGTTTAGAAGCAGCCAGGGAGATTTTAATGCTTTTGTAGATGTAGCTAATAAAAAAATATCCATTGCCACTTCCCCTGTCACTGAAGTAAACGCAGATTTTTTACGTTCCGGACACGATTATTTGGTTGAGGTCTATCACATATATCAAAAGAATAAAATACGGATCGTTGATATTGAAACCGGTGAATCGAGGGAAGTGGTGGCAGTTCATGATGGACAGGGTGGTGTAGGTAAGGGAGCCGTACAAACCGGGTTCAGTGCTGGTATGCAATGGGATCATTATTGTTTTGGGCTTAAAGCCGGCAGTTCAATGATCGTAAAAAGAATTACCGTTAAAGCAATGAAGAATAATGTTAAGTTATTGATATACGGCGATTCCATATCCCAGCCAGAAGGTTATTTTCCCTCTAAAGATTTCTCTCTGGCATGGACGCAGATGATGATCCATAAACTTAAAGGCGAAGCTATGTCGAGCGGAAGAGGCGGCGCTACCATCGACATGGTGCTGGAATATATCCGCAATGAATTACCGTTTATTAAGACAAAGTTTGTAATGGTTACCATTGGAACCAATGGTGGTAATACGGAAGATAAGCTCAAAGAGTTGGTAAGCTATATCCGCGCACAGGGCGCTGTACCCATACTTAATAATATTCCTGCTAATGAAAGTGGTTCACAGGTTAAGGAAAACGCGCTGATTGAAAAAGTTCGTTCTGATACCGGTATAAGCGGGGCAAAATTCGACCTTGCCACATCTTTGAGTGGGGATGGAAAAGAAGTGGATAAGTCAACTATGTATTGGGAAGACTATACAGGAAGTTATGGCTGGCAGGTATATCATCATCCCAATGAAAAAGGTGGAAGAAAAATGTTTGCGCAATCTTTGAAAGATTTACCACAGCTCTATAAATAGACCTTAAAATACCTGGATGAATTTGAATAATAAATTGACTGTTGCAGCCTTAAGAACTATCCTATTGATATTTATGGTATTGCCTTTATGGGTTAGCGCTCAAAAAAAATTGCCGATATACACAAGCCGATATGCAGTGCCTAACGGGAATATTTACCAGGTCACACAAAGCTCGCCTTCGTATAAATTTGATTCGGCCAGGTACACGGTATTCATACCAAAAGATGTTGATACGATTGAAGGTATTTTTATCCACCAGCATGGTTGTACAATGGAAGGAAGAGGTATGTCAACTCCATTGGATCTTCAATACCAGGCCTTTGCTAAAAAATGGAAGCTTGCGATTATTGGTCCCGACCTGTATGATGCAAAGAACAATTGCCACGACTGGAAGGAGGCGGGATCAGGCACTGCAGAGGCGCTGCTAAAGACCATTCAAAGTATTGGTATTGAATCGGGGCATAAGGAATTGATTGATGTACCCTGGCTTTTGTGGGGGCATTCCGGTGGTGGTTATTGGGCGCAATCTATGATGACCAAATACCCTGAACGTATCATGGCCGTATTCAGTTATTCCCCGGGATTGGATGCTGATTTTAATTATTCCAAAGAAGCGGCTGCTATTCCGGTGATGATCCGCTATGCAGGCCCTGCTGGAGATGCCTGCTGCTGGCAAACAGCATTGAATTCATTTTCTGCTTTAAGGTCGGCCAACGGAAACACCGCAATTGTTTTAACGCCATACCAGAATCATAATTTCAGTTATGTAAGGTACCTGGCCATTCCTTTTTTTGAATCCATACTTATTCAACGGCAACCAACAGGAAAAAATAAAGGATACAGGTTTATGCGCGGCATCGATCAGGCTAAATCATGGCTGGCCGATACTTCAAGCCTTAACATATATCCTGCAGATCGATATAATGGCAATAAATTATCAGCATCCTGGTTGCCAGATTCAGCGCTTGCTTTGAAATGGCGTGAATTTGCCATTACCGGCACCATCATTGACCGAACGCCTCCGCCTGCACCTTATGATGTAAAGATGACCAGGCGGCATAATGTTACCGTGTCATTAACCTGGAATGCAGATGCCGATATTGAATCAGGGATCAGTCATTTTAATGTTTACCGGGATAACCAGCTGGTAGGTCGTTTTCCTTCTTCGGGATCTTACCAGCAATTTGATACTAACGGGGATGATGCTTACCCATTATTCCTTCCGCCAATGCAAACTGATGTAACATTATTGTGGAACGATCCTTCAAAAATTACTATCAGTACTGTTAATCATTTCGGGTTGGAATCACCGCGTGTGCAGGCTTTATAGAATTGTTCTTATAAAGAAGGGCGAAGCGTTAGTTTGAAGGGAACTTTTTCATTTACTGTTTTTCCCGACATGATGGCCTTTGCCGCCATAACCCCCATCTCGTGGAAGTCGGACGATATTGTAGTGATGCCATTCAACACCACCCTTTTGATCGGGGTTTCATTATACGAAATGATCCCGACCTGCTCACCAATTACATAATTGGTGGTATTGATCTTTTCAATCAATGCTACAAGATCATCCTCAATAAGGTTGATATATACTTCGCCTGCATTGATCTCCGCTTCACTTACATCATTGATGATCTTATACTGGAAGGTGAAGTCCTGGCAGAAATGCGTAAAGCCTTTTAATATTTCTTTCGGGTAATAACTTTTTTTAGGGAAAATGATATTGATGGTATGATAGTTTACGAGCCGGTCTAAAGCATCGTTCAGCGCCTGGTAAATATCATTTTCAAAATCTATTAAAACCGATGCATAGTTGCCGGTAACTCCTGGTGGTGTTCTGTCCATCATCAGCAATTTATCCTTAGGGATGGAATTAATGATCTCATGTGCATTTTCTCCACCTTCCACAAAATGCGGGATGATCACAAAGTGCGTATAAGGATCTTTGTTGCTTGCCAGCATTCTTTTGAACAGTTGAAAGTCGTTATTGTACACGTAAAAATCAATCGCGGCCTGTTCTCCCAGTGTTTCTACAAAGGCGTCATAAATGGTTTTTTTCGGGATGCTGAGTTTATTGAATAGAAGGAAAACGCTTAATGGTCGCCTGAATTCGGTATTTTCTATAAAATATCCCCTTCTTGGAACGGAATTGATTACCCCAAGTTTTCTCAGGTGCTTATAACCTCTTTCTACGGTATCGCGTGCTATATCAAGTTCGATACTTAATTCATTTATGGAAGGCATATTATCGCCGGCCTTGATGTTCCCTTTTTCAATCTGCTTTAATACGGCATTTGCAATTTGTAAATATTTTGATGTGCTTGAGTAGGGGTCAACATTCAGCAGGTCGATGATCTTAAGTTCTTTCATAAAAGGTGTTGGCAGAGGGGTTAAAAAGGAGTTTAAAATAGAATTTATTTTTGGATTACAGCACATGAACTATAGTAAAAAATTATTTCTATCCTCAGGTCAAAACAGGATAGTAATAAGGATACAGAACATTATGTTTGTTTGGTTGATTACTATTTCATTTAGAACCAAAATATGGATAGCTTGCTGAATACAACTTCTATGCATCCCCGTGATCAGTTAACCCTGGTGATGCAGCGCATTTACAGGAAAAAGTTAACGACCACTTCCGGGGGTAATCTTTCGATCATTGATGAGCATGGTGATATCTGGATCACGCCAACAGGAGTGGATAAGGGAATGATGAAGCCCTCCGATATTGTTTGTATGAAAGCTGATGGTACTATTATTGGTGATCAGAAACCTTCTTCCGAATATCCATTCCACCTTGCTATATATACAGCCCGGCCCGATATCAAAGCGATCGTACATGCGCATCCCCCGGCAATCGTTGCCTTCAGTATTGTAAGGAAAACACCGAATACAAATGTTCTTCCCCAATTAAAAGCTTTATGTGGTGAAATAGGTTATGCTCCCTATGCACTTCCCGGAAGCGCCGAGTTGGGTGAAAGCATTGCCCAGCAGTTCAGGCTTGGATATTCTGCTGTGATCATGGAGAACCATGGAACAGTGATTGGTGGAAGCGATATATCAGATGCCTACCAGAAATTTGAATCATTGGAGATTTCTGCCCGGTCAATCTTATATGGTAATATGATTGGTAAACCAGCTTATTTATCCGATGATGAAATTGCTGGTCATAAGGACATGACAACATATGATTTTCCTGAAGGGAAAACCGGTACTTATCCTTCTTTGGAAAGAGAGAAGAGGTTGGAAATATGCAAGATCGTTAAGAGGGCATGTGAGCAGGGATTAATGTTAGGCGCTTACGGCACTGTTTCAGCCCGGTGGCGTAATAATGACTTCCTGATCACTCCTGAAGGAATTTCAAATTGGGATTTAAGGCTGGAAGACATTGTTCAAATTAAAAAAGGCAACAGGGAGAAGGGAAAAGTTCCCAACAGGCTTGCATACCTGCACCAGGAAATATATGAAAAGAACCCTGATGTTAACGCCATCATCATAACACAGCCACCCTATCTCACTTCTTTCGCAATAACAGGTACTGAATTCAATGTAAGAACCATTCCTGAAACATGGATATATCTCCAAACGGTTTCGATGGTAGCGTTCGGTGAACAATTTTCAGGCGTACATAAAATTTCTTCTGTCATTTCCAGTGAGTATCCTGTAGTGCTGGTTAAAAATGAAGGTGTGATCGTTGCAGGCAATAAATTGCTGCAGGCATTTGATTATCTTGAAGTAGCCGAATTCAGCGCCAGGTCAATTGTAATGGCATCAACGCTTGGAAGCATGATTCCCATCAGTGATGAGCAGGTAGAAGATATTGGGAAAGTGATGAGCAAGTGGAAGAATTATGAGTGGGCGATGTAAAATGAAATTAAAAAATCTGTAACGATAGTTGAAAACCCCGCATTATGAGAAATAAATATGCAATCATTCTTGGCAACCTTGGAAATACCAGGGATCGTTTTTGCCCGGGTTATAAAAACAACCCTTCCACTGAAGAAATGCTGAAATCTGCCCTGGAAAGGGTTCCCAATATCGAGGGTATTGAACTGGTGGGTACCTGGGATATCAGGCCCGATAATGCCAGTGAAATGAAAAAAAGACTTGATGACGCTGGTATTGCCTGCGCAAGTATTATCCCCGACACTTTTACCCTACCGGAATTTGGAAAGGGTAGCATCACCAATATCGATCCTGCCATTCGGAAGCGTGCGCTGGATTACCTGCGCCAGATGAGTGAAATAGCTTTAAGAATGGATTGTAAGATCATTAACCTCTGGCTTGGACAGGATGGGTACGATTACCTGCTGGCAACGGATTATAACCAGGAACGTGACTGGCTTACCGAAAGCACAAAAACGCTTGCAACAGAATTTCCCTCACTTAAATATTCTCTCGAATATAAACCCAAGGAACCAAGGAACTTTTCTTACCATGCAAGGATGGCCGATACCATTCTTGCTGCAAAAGAAACTGGCTGCAATAATGTTGGTGTAACGATCGATACAGGCCATAGTTTCTATGCTGGTGAAAATGTTGCTGAAGCGGTGGTATTGGCAAAGCGTGCCGGCGACCTTCTTTATCATATGCATTTTAATGACAACCATGGAACCTGGGACGATGATATGATCGTAAGCAGTGTCCATTTTACCGTATATATTGAATTGCTTTTCTGGTTAAGAAAAACAGGGTATGAAGGATGGATCTCGATGGACCAGTATCCTTACCGTGAAGATGCAGTGGATGCGATCTCCGAAAGTATACTATGGGTTAAAAAATATGAACAGATCGTTGATACCTATTACAATGAAATTGAATCCCTGGTCAAAGAAAATGATGCGGTGAAGACATCGCGTTTTTTAAGAAAACTGATTGCTTAGAATTTTTCTTTTCCCATTTATCAGCCATATAAAAGTCCTTTCATGAATAAATGCATCCTGTGCAGGAAAGCATCATTGCTTATATTTTTCTGTAGTTTTTTGTTGTTGGGTTTTGTTAATAAAAGTGGCGCCCAGCAGGGCATTGCTATAACCAATCTTCGTTGTAACAATGCAACGGATCCATTGGGTATTGATGCGCGGGTGCCACAATTCAGCTGGGAATTTTCAGCCGCCAACAGGAACTTCCACCAGGTTGCTTACCAGGTTTTGGTTGCGGAATCCCCTGAACAATTAGAAACGCAGCAGGGCACTACATGGAATAGCGGCAAAATCAATTCCAGTCAATCCTCGGGTGTATTATATAAAGGCGCACCGCTTCAGAGCAGGAAAAAATACTACTGGAAAGTGAAAGTATGGACCGGCGATAAAAAGGAAATGCAATCCAGGGAAGCTGCCCATTTTGAAATGGGACTGCTTGAACAATCCGACTGGAATGCCGATTGGGTTGGCTTTCCATCGGGATGGATCGGAAGAGTGCATTATTTCAGGCGTGTGTTTTCCTTTGGTAAGGAAGTGGTGAAAGCCCGTGCTTATGTTGCGG
>JAEWIW010000068.1 GCA_023386855.1 Bacteroidota bacterium
TCACTAAGCAGTTGCTGTATGGGACGATAAGGACCGATATTATAGAAAATGGTACTGAAGATGGCATACCAGAGTCCTCCGGAAAGCACCAGCAATGCCTGTTCCACCATATGGATCGACCGCTGGTGATCCATCATGTGCAGCAGGAAAACGATCAGGGAGGTTAGTCCGATAGAACCTGCCCGGCTTCCAAAAATAGAGAGCATGGAAAGAACGAAGCTCAGTATCACCAGTTCTGTTCCTATTAACCATGGATATGGATTACTTATGCCAGCAAGTAATACCATCGAAAAGTTCAGCACAATGGATGCGATAAGTCCATTCCTTCGGTGCAGCGGTGGACCTGGTGGGTCCGAAAGTGCTGTAAATAAGGCACCAAGGGGTATATTGATCATCAGGCCAAGAAGTCCCAGCCGGAAAAGCACGATAGCCGGGATCATAACGCCCAGGGTTATGCGTAATCCATTATAAAAATGCTGGCTGTTGATGAACTTTTTGAATTCAAGAGGATAATTCATACTCGGTTCCGTAAAATTAATGCCTTTACCTAACTTGCAGGTGATGATACAGCAGCATCTGAACAAAGAAAGGTCCGAACTGAGTTCTGCCGACAAGGAATTTGAAAATAATATCCGGCCGGCAGCGATTCAGGAATTTGCAGGGCAGGAGCGCATCATTGAGAACCTGAAAGTGTTCATCAAGGCAGCCAAGATGCGTGGTGAGGCCCTTGATCATGTGCTTTTTCATGGACCTCCGGGACTTGGTAAAACCACGCTTAGCCGCATTGTGGCCAATGAGCTTGGAGTGAATATCAAGGAAACCTCGGGGCCGGTGATCGAGAAGCCCGGCGATCTTGCTGGTTTGCTAACCAATCTTGAACCCAATGATGTGTTGTTCATTGATGAGATCCACCGGTTGAGTACAGTGGTGGAAGAATACCTCTATGCCGCCATGGAAGATTACCGGATCGATATCATGATTGATTCAGGACCTAATGCAAGAAGTATCCAGCTTACATTGAATCCTTTTACACTTATTGGTGCTACCACCCGAAGCGGGTTGCTTACAGCACCATTGCTCTCAAGATTTGGCATTAAATCAAGACTGGAATATTATACTGCGGAAACCTTATTTCATATTGTTTCAAGGTCGGCCAGTATTCTTAATTCAAGTATAACTTCTGAAGCGGCGCATGAAATTGCAAGAAGAAGCAGGGGGACACCCCGTATTGCCAATGGATTACTGAGAAGGGTAAGGGATTTTGCGATGGTGCTGCATAACGGTTTAATAGATCTTGGATTAACACAGCATGCGCTTAGGGCACTGAATGTGGATGAACATGGACTGGATGAAATGGATAACCGAATACTTTCTGCGATCATTGAAAAATTCAAGGGCGGTCCTGTGGGGTTAAGTACCATCGCCACTGCAGTGGGAGAGGAGCCCGGAACACTGGAAGAAGTTTATGAACCATTTTTAATCCAGGAGGGTTTTATCAAGCGCACACCCCGTGGTCGGGAAGCGACCTATAAAGCCTATGAACACCTGGGCAAAACCCCCCAGAAAGATGGGGAATTGTTTTGACAGAATACGGAAAAGAAAAACGAAATACAAAAAACGAAATACGAAATAGATTATGAAAAAAGGTAGATATCAAATCGGTATCTACCTTTTGTATTTAGTATTTAGTATTTCGTATTTCGTATTTATTAAACTATCCCTGCGGTACTACCAGCCTGAATCCATTACCATGGATATTCACGATTTCAATATTATTATCTTCCTTAAGGTATTTTCTTAGCTTGGCAATGTACACATCCATGCTTCGGCCATTGAAATAAGTATCGCTGCCCCAGATTTTTTTTAATGCATGCTCTCTTGGAAGCAGGTCGTTCATATGTTCAGAAAGGAGCTTCAGCAGTTCATTCTCTTTTGGAGAAAGTGTTTGTGTTTTTCCTGCATGACTCAACTCTCTTAATTTTGGATTGAAATGATAACTTCCCAGGTCATATTCCTTATTTTCCTGTTCCTTATTAAGCTCTTCATTTCTTTTAAGGATTGCCTTGATCTTCATCAGCAGTACTTCACTGTCGAAGGGCTTGGTAATATAATCATCGGCACCAAGCTTATAACCCTGGATGATATCTTCTTTCATGGTCTTTGCACTAAGAAAGAATAAGGGTATATCAGGGTCAACATCGCGAATCTCTTCAGCAAGTGTGAACCCATCCATATTGGGCATCATGATATCCAGCAGGCACAGTTCGAATTTTTGTCGTTGAAAAGCTGCAAGCCCAAGCCTGCCGTCTCTTTCAAGTGTTACATCAAAATCATTTAACTCGAGGTAATTCTTCAACACCATTCCCAGATTCTGATCGTCCTCGCATAATAATATTTTTGCTTTCTTACCTTCCATGACGGTTAATTTTATGATTCGCAATAAACATACATTATAAAGTTAATTGAATTGCCGGTTTATTCTGTATAGCCCGTAATTTTTTGTTAATTAGGGCCTAAGATGGAAATTTGTTCCTTTAATAAAATTATATGAGGCTTACACAGGAAAACAAATTTAAAAAGCTGATCGTGATTGGCGACAGGATGCTGATCCGTCCTTCTTCTCCCAGTGAAAGAACCGCAAGCGGTTTGTACCTTCCTCCCGGTGTCCAGGAAAAAGAAAAAGTTCAGCAGGGTGTTGTGATCAAAACCGGCCCGGGGTATGCTATTCCCATGCCTGTGGAAGATGAACCCTGGAAAAACGATGAAGATAAAGTTAAGTATGTTCCGCTCCAGGCAAGGGAAGGTGATCTTGCCATTTTTCTTTTAAGCGGCGCTACTGAAGTAATGTATGAAGGGGAAAAATATTTTATCGTTCCGCAAAGCGCCATCCTGATGTTGGAAAGAGAAGAAGAACTTGGTTGAGAATCTGCTTTAAAACCTTATCTTAAAAGTTCAATATTATTTTATGTCATCACAGGAATCATTCGTTCAAAGTATACAGTCGGGCTACAGCTTTAAAGGCGACAGTTTTGTTATTGGTGGCGCGATGTATGATAAAAACGCAGTAGAAGGCCTGCAGGTAAAACTTCCGCTGAAAACCTTTAACCGTCATGGTCTTATCGCGGGTGCAACAGGAACAGGTAAAACTAAAACACTGCAGGTGCTTGCAGAATGTCTTTCCAATGCAAGTGTTCCCGTAATGCTGATGGATATCAAAGGGGACCTTAGTGGGATCGCTGCGCCTGGCGAAACGAATGTGCATATCGAAGACAGGATTAAAAAAATCGGCATTGAATTCAAGCCTGCCTCCATGCCTGTTGAACTGCTTACCATCAGTGATGAACCGGGAGCAAGAATGCGTGCTACCGTCATTGAATTCGGACCTATCCTGATATCTAAAATCCTGGGTTTAAATGATACGCAGGAAGGCGTGCTGTCAATGATCTTTAAATACTGTGATGACAACCAGCTGCCTCTTCTTGATCTTAAGGACCTGATAAGAGTTTTGCAATTTGTAAGTAATGAAGGCAAGGCATCGGTAGAAAAGGAATATGGTAAGATATCAACCAGCAGTACAGGCACCATTCTCCGCAAAGTGATCGAATTGCAGCAACAGGGTGCTGATGTATTTTTTGGCGAACCGTCCTTTGATGTGGATGATCTTATGCGTATAGCGGATGATGGAAGGGGAGTGATCAGTGTTCTACGTGTGACAGATATGCAAACCAGGCCCAAGCTTTTTTCCACTTTTATGCTTAGCCTTCTAGCCGAACTGTATGCCACTCTTCCTGAAGAAGGAGATATGGATAAACCCAAGCTGGTACTCTTCATCGATGAAGCGCACCTGGTATTCCAGGAAGCCACCAGTGCATTGCTTCAGCAAATTGAAACCGTAGTTAAACTGATCAGGTCGAAAGGTGTGGGTATTTTTTTCTGTACGCAAAACCCACAGGATATTCCTGCTTCTGTGCTTGCACAACTGGGACTTAAAGTGCAGCATGCCTTAAGAGCATTCACTGCTGCTGATCGTAAAACCATCAGGCAGGCTGCAGAGAACTATCCTGAATCAGAATATTATGAAGTGGATAAGCTGCTGACCGAAATGGGTATTGGCGAAGCCTTTATTTCTGCACTGAATGAAAAAGGAATTCCTACTCCACTCGTGCATACCTTGATTGTTCCGCCTGCTACAAGAATGGATACCCTAACTGAACAGGAAATCAAAGGACTTGTTTCTCATTCTAAATTAGTGAGAAAATACGAGGAAACCATTGACGCGGAAAGCGCTCATGAAATCCTTAGTGAGCGGCTTGCAGTAGCGGAAAAAGCAGAAGCGGAAGCGAAGGAAAAGGAAGCATCAGGAAGCCCTTCCAATGGAAGGCAAGGGGGCAGGAATACAAAGTCAACACTTGAAACCATTCTTGATAATTCCGTAACCAGGCAGGTTGGACGTACAGCAGCTAATGTTATTACCAGGACATTGCTGGGGGCCTTAGGAC
>JAEWIW010000112.1 GCA_023386855.1 Bacteroidota bacterium
GTATTATTGGGATGGCTGGCGGTTCCGCTGGTGTTCCTTGTATATGTTGTCCTTTCTGTTTTACAGCCGAAAAATCGGTTGGACCCACGATAATTGGTCAAATTAAAGTAGGTTTGCGCCAGCAAAATTTTTATTCATGAACTATACTGTACAGGTTACTGTAATGCCATTGAAAGATCTGTTGGATCCACAGGGTAAGGCAGTAATGGGAGGGCTTCAGAACCTTGGATTGAAAGCAGTCAACGATGTAAGGATTGGTAAACACATCACTTTGCAGGTTGAAGCAGGTTCACCCGGTGAAGCCCGTTCCATTGCAGAAGAATCCGCAAGGAAACTCCTGGCAAACCCCGTGATGGAATATTTTGAAGTAGCCGTCGAGGTATAATCAATCCTGCGATCCCAGGAATTTTTAAGGTCATCAACCGCTGACTTCATGCTCTATATTGTTCCCACACCTATTGGTAATTTGCAGGATATCACCTTAAGGGCACTTGATGTTTTAAAAAAGGTCGATCTTATCCTTGCTGAAGATACCCGCACTACCAGCAGGTTGCTGAACCATTACGAGATCACCAAGCAATTATCACCCTTCCATACGCATAATGAACACCAGGTGCTGCAGCATTTGATGAACCAGCTGCTGCAGGGAAAAACGATGGCGGTTGTTTCCGATGCCGGCACACCAGGTATTTCAGATCCAGCCTTTCTTCTGGTGCGCGAATGCATCAAACTGGGGGTTAAAGTGGAATGTCTTCCCGGTGCCACGGCTTTGATACCAGCGCTTGTAAACAGCGGACTCCCCACCAACCGTTTTGCCTTTGAAGGTTTTCTTCCCATGAAGAAAGGAAGGCAGACGCTATTCAAAAAACTTGCACTGGAAGAAAGAACAATGCTGTTCTATGAATCTCCTTTAAGACTGGTAAGAACACTGCGAGATATGGCTGAATACTTTGGTGAGGAAAGGCAATGCAGTGTAAGCAGGGAGTTGAGTAAAATGTTTGAAGAAAATGTAAGGGGAACAATAAAACAGGTGATGGAACACTTCGAAGAAAAGGGTGTAAAAGGAGAGATCGTTATCGTTATTGAAGGAACAGGATAGTGAATGGCATGGATTTTTGTACGGGTTGTGCAAAAATCTATCTATATGAAACAGGTATTAACCGTATTCATGGCAGTGATCCTTACACTGTCTGCTACCGCGCAGTTTCGGAATATTCCATCCGAAGTAACTACAGCATTCAAGGAAAAATATCCGGAAGCAACAAGAGTGTCATGGGAAGATCGTATTTCGAATTTCCAGGCCAAGTTCGTTATGGATGATGTAACCTATGAAGCCAGGTTCGATAAAAATGGCAACTGGCAGGAAACAGAAAAGGACATGAAGTTTGATGATCTGCCCGATGCAGTGAAAAGCGCGTTCCGTTCTTCCAAATTCAGGGACTATACCATCCGCACCGTGGCATATATTGAAAACAATAGCGGGGGCACCGAATACAGGCTCTATGTGAGGGATAATGTGTTACAAAGAAAGTATCTCTATTATGCCGAAGATGGTACTTTCCTGAAAGATGAAACCAAGATATAAAGTATCCCGCTCATCATTTTATAAGCCTGTTATGTTTTATCACTGGTATACATAACAGGCTTTTTCTTATTTTCGACCCTATTCAAAACTAGATATACATGAAACAGGCAACTGGTTTGTTATTATTCTCCCTGTTCATCAGTACCCTCGCCATCGCACAGCCCAGCAGGTGGCAGCAGAAAGTGAAATATACCATGAACGTGGATGTTGATGTGAAACTCAACCACATTAAAGGAAAACAGAAACTCGAATACACCAACAATTCTCCCGATACGCTTAAGCGGGTATTCTACCATATGTACTGGAATGCTTTCCAGCCTAACAGCATGATGGATGTAAGAAGCCAGGAACTGGGAAAAAATAAAATCAACGGCAGGCCCGACTGGGATGGACGCGTTCGCGACCGCATTGCACATCTTACTGAAAGCGAGATAGGATACCAGAAAGTGAATGCACTTAAAATGAATGGTGTTGAACAAAAGTATACCATGCATGAAACCATTCTGGAAGTGCAGCTTTCCAAACCTATTCTTCCAAAAACTACGGTAACTTTTGATATGGACTTTGAAAGCCAGGTGCCGGAGCAGATCCGTCGTTCAGGTCGTGATGCGGAGAATGGCGTTCGTTACAGCATGAGCCAGTGGTACCCGAAACTGGCGGAATATGACCGCGACGGGTGGCATCCCAATCCTTATGTAGCCCGTGAATTCTATGGAGTTTGGGGCGATTATGATGTTAAGATCAGCATTGATAAAACTTATATCCTTGGTGGTACAGGATATCTCCAAAACCCTTCACAGATCGGGTATGGATATGAAAAGCCCGGGACAAAAGTTAACCGCCCTGCAGGTGAAAAACTTACCTGGCATTTTGTTGCGCCAAATGTGCACGATTTCATGTGGGCAGCAGATCCTGAATACAAGCACCTCAGCAAAACCACTTCAAAAGGAGTTACCCTTCATGTATTGTATAACAGGGATACAGACATGCTTACTGAGCAATTCAACAAAATGTCTGCAACACAGAAAAATAATTATGATAATGATGTTAAGAAATACATTGATGGTGTAGACCAACAATGGCAGGATGTGCTTGATGCTGCAGTAACCGTTCTTCCATTTATCGAAAAGAATTTCGGACCCTATCCTTATAAACAATATTCGTTTATACATGGTGGTGATGGTGGTATGGAATACCCGATGGGAACACTGATCGCAGGACCAGGTTTAGGAACAGTATTCCATGAATGGATGCATACCTGGTACCAGATGATGCTGGGAACAAATGAATCGCTGTATCCCTGGATGGATGAAGGCTTCACCACATGGGCTTCTGCTAAAGTGCAGGATTATTATACCAGGCAGGTGACCTTTAAAAAACTTGCAGATAATCCCGCAGCCCTGAAGCGCCTCGATTCTATGATGAATGTAAAACCACTGATGCAGGCCGGCAGTTATGGTGGGTATTTTTACCTGGTGAAAAGTGGACTTGAAGAACCGATGACTACCCATGCCGATCATTACAATACCAACCTTGCCTATAGCCTTGCTTCCTATTCAAAAGGCGCAGTATTTCTTTCACAGCTTGGTTATATCGTTGGCGATAAAACCCTCGATCGCATCATGCTGGAATATTACAGGGAATGGAGATTCAAGCATCCTGATGTGAATGATTTTATTCGTGTTGCAGAAAAAGAATCCAATATGATCCTTGACTGGTACAAAGAATACTGGGTGAATTCAACCAAGACCATCGATTATGGTATCGACAGCTTGTGGGAAGAAGGTGGCGTATCAAAGATCCGATTGAAAAGGATCGGTAAGATGCCCATGCCTATTGACCTGCAGGTGCGTTATAAGGATGGAAGCAAGGAAAACATCAACATCCCGATGTACCTGATGTTTGGCGCAAAAGAGAATGAAGAGCCCGGAACGCCTTACAGTGTTCGTGAGTCGTGGAAATGGACACATCCCACTTATACCCTGGATGTCAGTCGCAAACTCAGTGAAATGAAAGCAATTGAAATTGATCCCAGCCAGCGAATGGCTGATGTAGAAAGAAAAAACAATTTACTGGATATACCCTGGTAGAATAGTATAAAAGCAAACAAGGGAGGCTTTCATTGGATAGCCTCCTTTTTTTTATCCTAAAAAACTACCCGGCAGGAATAAAATTCACTACAACGGCGCTGGTTATTATGCATGAAAAAAGCCACTCGTTGGAGTGGCCTGAATATCAAAAGGTTAAGGTAATGGCTATGATATTTTGTGGTGTCAGCCAGGTGCCAAAGATAGTGACTGGCTTTTCCCGGCTCATACCTACAAAGGAGTATTTTTCTTTATAAAGCTGGTGAAATAACGGCTGGGAAACCTGCATAAACGATATGGGCAAGGCGATCTCACAAGCCGGCCTAAATCAAAAGCTGCGATTGCACAAGCCGGCCTAAATCAAAAGCTGCGATCTCATACACTGACGTAGATCAAAAACTTGTCTTTGAAATATTCTTCCTTAAACAAATCATAGATCCCGATCATCCGGGGCC
>JAEWIW010000260.1 GCA_023386855.1 Bacteroidota bacterium
CGGCTGCTCTGCTGGGTGGCATTTGATCGCGCTATCAAAATTGCACAAAAAAGATCCTTTCCACTAAATGGAAAATGGAGAGCCCAAAGAGATATTATCTTCAACAGCATCTTTAATGATTTTTGGGATGAAGAGAAGCAGGCTTTCATGCAATATCCCGGCGCCAGTACCGTCGATGCTTCTACCTTGCTGATGCCCCTGGTCAGGTTCATCAGTCCTAAGGATCCACGATGGCTTTCCACCCTTGAAAGAATTGAAAAGGAACTCGTCTCCGATAGCCTTGTATACCGCTACAAGCCTGATCTTGCAGCACCTGATGGTTTTGTCAGCCATGAAGGAACTTTTTCCATGTGCACTTTCTGGTATGTTGAATGTTTATCGCGTGCAGGCCAGCTGGAGAAAGCAAGGTTTTATTTTGAGAAAATGCTGGGTTATGCCAACCACCTGGGATTGTATGCCGAACAATTAGGATTTGAAGGTGAACACCTGGGCAATTTCCCGCAGGCTTTCACACATCTTGGACTGATCAGTGCAGCGCATAATCTTAACCTTCAGCTTAATGATGAACGAAATAAAAATGTAAACGCATAATATGAAATCAATCGCACTTACCCCCGGAACAACCAATGTTTCTTTAACCGATAGGGACGAACCCATGATCACTGCAGGCAGTCAAGTTAAAATGAAGATGATCCGTGTCGGTATTTGCGGAACCGACAGGGAAGAAGCTTCAGGAGGAAGGGCCGATGCACCTGCTGGAAAAAACCAGCTGGTGATAGGTCATGAAATGTTCGGGCAGGTTACTGAAGTAGGAAGTAATGTGAAAGAAATTAAGGCAGGTGATTATGGCGTATTCACGGTGAGAAGGGGTTGCGGCAAATGCGTTGCCTGTAAAAATAACCGGAGTGATATGTGCTATACCGGCGATTATACCGAAAGGGGGATCAAAGGAGCAGATGGCTTTCAATCCGAATTCGTAGTGGATGACCAGCAATATTTTATCCCTGTGCCGGAAGCAATTAAATCCATTGGTGTGCTCACAGAGCCCATGTCAGTAGCCGCCAAAGCGATTGATGAAGCCATGATCATTCAATCGGCCAGGCTGGGAGGCTTTGATAAAAAAGAAAACTGGCTCGAAGGTAAACGTGCACTGGTGGCGGGCATTGGAGCCATAGGCCTGATGGCAGCATTTGCATTAAGATTACGTGGTGCAGAAGTAATGGGAATGGATATTGTTGATGAAGATACCCTGAGGCCAACTTTACTTAAAGCTATTGGTGGAAAATATATTGATGGAAGGAAAGTTTCGGTTACGGATATTGATACCACCTGCGGAGAAGCTGACTTTGTATTTGAAGCTACAGGAATTGCCAGTTTGCAGATCGAGTTACTCGATACCCTTGCCATCAATGGTATATATGTGGCAACAGGCATTCCCGCGGGGGAACGACCGATGAGTATTAAAGCCGGTTCCATGCTACAGCAACTGGTGCTCAAAAACCAGGTGATGGTGGGTAGTGTAAATGCCAGCATTCAACATTACCATATAGCAGTGGCCGATCTTGAAGCCTGCTTCCAGCGCTGGCCCCAGGTGATTGAACAGGTGATCACAGAGCGCATAAGTTATCATGAATTTGATAAGGCCTTACACCAGCATTCCGTGGAAGAGATCAAGGTGGTGGTAGAATGGTCATAGCCATTAAGCTATTTAAAGTAAATTTATAAGTGCATATGGTATGAACATTCGATGATCTTTAAAAGATATTGAAATGGAATTTGTCGACTATTATAAGATCCTGGGTATTGACAAGAATGCATCACAGGATGATATCAAAAAAGCATATAGAAAACTGGCCCGCAAACATCACCCCGACCTGAATCCCAATGATAAGAATGCCCATAAGGTTTTCCAGCAGATCAATGAAGCAAACGAGGTATTGAGTGATCCTGAAAAAAGAAAGAAGTATGACCAGTATGGAAAAGACTGGCAGCATGCAGAGCAGTATGAAAAAGCAAGGCAGGAAAGCGCGCAGCGGGGCAGGGGCGGTTCGCCCTTCGAGGGTTACCAGCAATATGGTGGACAGGGTTTTGGAGGAGGTGGTTTCTCCGGTGAATTTGATGAAGGCAACTACTCCGATTTTTTTGAATCGATCTTTGGTGGAGGACAGGGAAGCAGGAAAAAAACTTCGAAATTCAGGGGGCAGGATTACCAGGCAACCTTGCAGCTTTCACTAGAAGATGCCTACAAAACCCATAAACAGACCCTTACAGTCAACGGAAAGAACATACGTATCACTATCCCCGCGGGAATTGAAGATGGGCAGGTCATAAAACTGAAAGGACATGGTGCTCCCGGCGTCAATGGAGGTCCTGCGGGAGATCTTTATATTACTTTCCAGGTAACTGAACATCCTGTTTTCCGGCGATTGGGTAATGATCTTTACATCAATGCCAATATTGATCTTTATACTGCTGTACTTGGAGGAGAAACCATTATTGATACCATGGATGGGAAAATTAAATTGAAAGTAGCTGCAGGTACCCAGAATGGTTCCAAAGCCAGGTTAAAAGGAAAGGGGTTCCCGGTTTATAAAAAGGACGGAGAATCCGGCGACCTCTATGTGACCTACCAGGTCATCATCCCTACCAGCCTTAGTGAAAAAGAAAAGCAATTATTTACAGAACTCAGCCAATTAAAATAAGCAGCTATGAATAACGAGATTGAACTGATCGATGCAAGACAATTCTGTGTATCACATGCTGCAGACCTTTCCTTTATCCGTTCGCTGCATGAATCGGGGTTGCTTGAAATCACTATCATCGAGGAAGCCGTTTTTATACCGGCCTCCCAACTATCACAACTTGAAAAAATGGTCAGTTTCTATTACGATATGGATATTAACCTCGAAGGAATCGAAGCCCTGTCGCAGCTCATGGCACAGGTTGAAGCTATGCAGGAAAGAATAAGATTGCTCCAGAATAGGCTTAGATTTTATGAAACGCACCTTTAACATTCCGGGTTCTGTCAGCTGATTGTCATGTTTTATAAGAAAGGGCAGGTAATTGTTCAATCAAATAAAAGTATTTAAGTACTTTTATTCCTGAAATCCTAAACTGTACATTTATGGAAATCCCAGCAACAAGAAACAATCAAAAAAGAATCGTGATCATAGGTGCCGGTTTTGCCGGTTTAACCCTGGCTAAAAAGCTTACACACCCTGCGTTCCAGGTTGTTTTACTCGATCGTAACAATTACCACCAGTTCCAGCCACTCCTATACCAGGTAGCCACTGCAGGGGTGGAACCCAGCAGTATCAGTTTTCCCCTTAGAAAGGTTTTCCACGATAGGAAGAATGTAATCATCCGTATAGCCGAAGTGCTTTCTGTTGACCCTGTATCCAAAAAGGTGAAAACGTCTATAGGTTCTATTTCATATGATCACCTGGTGATGGCCCATGGTGCGGAGACCAATCATTTTGGAATGGAGAATGTTCGTCAATATGGCTATTCCATGAAATCCGTTTCCGAAGCATTGTTATTACGCAATACCCTTTTACAGAATTATGAAAAGGCACTCAATTCAAAAAGCGACACAGAAAGGGCAGCCCTGCTGAACATCGTAATTGTTGGAGGTGGTCCAACCGGGGTTGAACTGGCAGGTTCAATTGCTGAACTAAAAAACAAGATCCTTCCCAAAGATTATCCCGAGATCAATTTCAATAAAATGAACGTGTTCCTGGTGGAAGCAGCAGGCAGGTTACTGAATGGCATGAGTGAATCTTCAGCAAATAAAGTTCATGATTACCTTACTGAACTTGGAGTGAAAGTGCTGACAGGCATCTCCGTAAAAAATTATGATGGTCATACCATACTGCTGAACAATGGTGAGCAATTGCAGAGTCATTGCCTGGTATGGGCGGCTGGAGTGAAAGGTGCAGCAATGAAAGGATTGCCCGCTGAGGTACTGAACAGGAGCCTGCGGATCGTTGTGGATGAATACAACAGGGTGAGGACTTTAAATGATATTTATGCTATCGGTGATATAGCCGCCATGCAATTCAGCATGGATGGCAAAGCCCATCCCCAGGTGGCTCCTGTTGCCATACAGCAGGCTGAGCAACTGGCAAAAAATCTTATACGACTGGAGAAAGGCCAGGCTATGTTGCCCTTCGCTTACCGCGATAAAGGCAGCATGGCCACTGTTGGCCGTAACCTGGCCGTAGCAGAAATGGGCAGCATTAAGCTTAAAGGCATCATCGCCTGGCTTGCCTGGATGATGGTGCACCTTATGTCGATCATCGGGGTAAAAAACCGGCTGCTGATACTGGTGAACTGGGTATGGCAATACTTTACATATGACCAGTCGCTCCGCTTGATCATCCATCCCTCGGAAGCAAAGTCAGCCTTTCCAAATAAAGAAATTTTGCAGGAAAAGAT
>JAEWIW010000134.1 GCA_023386855.1 Bacteroidota bacterium
ACTGGGGAGACTGCGGCTTTCCAAACATTTTGCGGCTACAGGTAGGGTGAAAGTCGATCTGACCGGGCTCCAGTTCTTTATAACAATACAGGCAGCGCATTATCCTTCGTTATTTTGTGATCCCACAATACTCACTGCTCCAATGCAATCCCGGCAACAGGCCAGTAATAGGCCCATTCTGTCCCGCTGATTCAGTTTCCAGTTTTGTTCCGCTACTTCCAAGAGCCAACCTTCTGGTATCAGCCCAGCAAAGAAGGGAAACATTACTGAACTAACATACCCTTTATCTGACAGTGGAAGCGTTAGACTTACCGCTTCGGCGCCCGTCATTTGTAAATAATCCCGTTCATAAATGAAGTGGTACCCATCTTCCGTTTCAGATAGGTATCCTGCCAGTTTATCCTGCATAAAAACATTAGCTTTCCTCATTAATTAATGTTTGACGGTTTATGGGCACAGGGCCTAACTCGTGCCCAAATAATTTGAGCACCTGATTTACTTTATCCATTCGTAATGATGTTTTTCCTTGCTCCAGTTCTCTAATAAAACGAAGGCCCACCCCAGCTTTCTCAGCAAGTTCAGGCTGTGTTAGTTGCGCCTGCTTTCTTTTTTCTTTTAAAAATTCCGATAATCTTCTAGTTAGATTCATTTTATACCCTTTGAGGTATAAATTTAACCATTTTCTTTTAATTACACCCTATAAGGTATAATTTATTTAAATTGCTAAATAATGTACCCAAAAGGGTATAAATTAATGAATAATGCTTGGGACTCTAATTAATAGATCAATATAGCACGAAGGTAAGAGGCAGGGGTAACGCTATTGTCTACAGAGATGCAGTTTAAGAGAGTTCAACAATGAAAGCTTTTTACCGAACTCATAACCCGCAAATAGGTTGATGGTGGCAAATGTTTGGTAGCCTCGACAGGAATCGAACCTGTATCTGGAGCTTCGGAAACTCTTATACTATCCATTGTACTACGAGGCCGCTAACAGGGGGCAAAACTACACTTATTTGATCAATCCCCCCACATTGGTGGCAAAGATCTTTACCGCTATCGCTAGCAGGATCACACCGAAAAATTTCCTGATCGCAATCAACCCTGCAGCACCCAGTAACCTGGCAATATATTTCAGGCTATGCAATACCAGGAACACGATGAGCAGGTTCAACAGTATGCCTAAAAAGATGTTCAGCGTACTATAGTTGGCCTTGAGTGATATGATCGTGGTTAAGGTTCCCGATCCCGCGATCAATGGAAACGCAATGGGTACCACCGTTGAAGATTTAGTATCACCCTCTGATTTGAAAAACTCAATGCCCAGCACCATCTCCATCCCCAATATGAAGATTACAATCGATCCGCCCACGGCAAATGAGCCGACATCCACTCCCAGTATATTTAGAAACTTCTCCCCAACAAATAAGAACAATACCATCAATGCACCTGAAATCAGGGTTGCTTTTAATTCCTGTATCCTTCCCATCTTTTCCTGCAATGTGATCAGCAAAGGCACCGAGCCAATGATATCTATCACCGCAAATAACGTGAAGGTCACCGTCAGCAACTCATCAATTCCAAATTCCATAGCTATCGATTAAGGTTAATGCTTAAAAAAATAGACCCCGCGAAGTCAATCGCGAAGGTCCGTAATATTCATGAATTGCCCGGTTATATCCTTATGATTTCCTGGTTCCTCCCAGCCTGAACCTGATCCCAAGGTAACCGTTGATGCCAGGGTTATTATACCCATACACTTCCTGGTACTTTGTATTGAAAAGATTCCGGATATCAGCAAAGAGGTGAAGCTTTTCTGCCGCCAGTGAAAGATCCGCATAACATCCCGCAAGCAGGTAAGCATCCAGTTCAACTGCTTTAGATGAATAGGTTGATGGATCATAGGCCATATCCTGGCGTGTTCCATAGCCCTGAACATTTGCCGATACATAAAGCTTCTTATTCACTTTCCATCCTAACGTAGTGCCCCAACTGTGTTTGGGCCTTCGAAGCAGGTTGAAATAACTGGTGTCTTTTCCTGCATCGATGGAGGTAACATTCCCGGTTACATAACTGTAATTCATCCTCCATTCCAGGGCTTTACTAAACCTTATCGTTGCTTCAGCTTCAAGTCCATGGTCCTCCTGCCTGTCCTGGTTGATGTACCTGGAACGAAAGGTTTGCGCATCGTAATAAAAGAATAATACATCATTCATCTTCCTGTTGAAATATACCAGCCGGCCATGAAATTTTTCATCCTTTCCAAAGTATTCCATTCCTCCTTCAATAGTGAATGCTTTTTCAGGCTGGAGATCCTTGTTTCCATATTCAGAAAATAACTGGTATAGTCCCGGTGTTTTATAAGCAGTGGAAACGTTCAGGAACAATTTATACCGTTCCTTTATCAACAGCGATGGATTGATGCTGTACACGAAATTGTTTCCATAGCTTGAATGATTGTTCCATCTGCCACCTGCTTCGATGTTAAAACCTTTGCCCAATTGCCCGTTCAATGCCGCGTAGATACCTGTCTGCCGCTGGTGTACACTATCTGCGCCAATAGAAGATGCATAGGTGCCCCAGTTGTCCTTTGCCCAATGCTCCTGGCTGGTAGATGATCTTCGAAGATCAATTCCTGAACTAAGCCGCAACCTTTGGTTAATGGGAGTGTGAAAATAAAATTCAGCGTAGTGCTCCTTTGATTTATACGCATCCCTTGAAAAAAAATAGTAACCATTATGACTTAGTGTTGAATCATCAAGGTATAAGCGATCGGTAAAATTAAAGTTGTATAACAGGTGCATGGTGGTATTGCCAATGTTCCATTGATTGCGCATGCCTGCCTGCAGGTTTTCCTGCGTAGCTTTATTATCCAGTTCATCGATGAATGAACCATTGTCAACCTCCGCAATAGATTTGGTATATCGTATAAATGGCCGGAAAACCATTCCTTCTGAAGGCTTCCATCCAAAGGAGGCATCAACAGTATGCTGGTTGTATCCATCTTTTTCATTCTTCCCGTTTGCACTGGTATCAATGGTTTCATTGATGCCATTGGTATTGAAGGTTGAAAGCCCAAGCTGGTAATCGAATTTTTTCCTGTTTAATGAAAAATTTGTACTGGCACGAATAGTACCATAGCTCCCTGCACTGATCATGCCTGTAGCATTTACATTTTTGCCCGCCGGTTTCTTCGTGATGATGTTGATCACTCCCGCAATGGCATCACTGCCGTATAAGGTCGACTGGCTTCCCTTTAATATTTCAACCCTTTCAATATTATCAATCGGGATCATGCGGATATCAAAGTTGCCTCCAATGCCCGATGCATCATAGACGGGGATGCCATCAATGGTGATAAGGGTATAATCGATCTTTGCACCACGCAGAAAAACGGTTTTATCTTTTCCCGGGTTGCTGTTGGCTCCGTTAATATAAATACCCACCTGCTCATTCAGCATTTGTGAAAGATCCTTTCCGCCTGCAAGCTGGAGCTGTTCACGCGTGATAACACTGATAACTTTTCCGGTCCTGGATGTTTTTGTTGGATACTTGTTTGCAGTGATGACTACTTCATCGAGAGAAGTATGGAAGCTTGAATCCTGTGCAAGAACTGGCACGCAAGCCAGTAAAAAAATAAAACTGAAAATAGTTCTGGTCATAGTTTGTTTTAATAGCCACGATGTGGATGATAACTATGAACCTTCGGAAATGATGAAATGAATGGTCGCTGCAGCAGACGGTTCATCCCGGCTTTTCTCCCGAAAGCTCTGATGTCTTGTGCTACTGGCAGGTCTTCTGGCTCGCCTTCCTTCCCATACTGCCCGGGCAGTACAGTGGTTTGATTAAACCCGCCATTACAGGCGGTGGCTTACAGCTACGGGGATAGCACCGGGATTACACCGGTTTCCCTTTTAATCCCGCCGAGGCGGGAAACCAATTGCGCTGCGAAAATAGGAAAAGGAACGATATGTTTGATGTCCCCTCTCATTTTGTATTTAGTATTTCGTATTTAGTATTTCATACTTCAGTATTCCTTCCGTTTTCCGTATTCCGTATTCCGTTTTCCAAAAACATACACCACGCTTCCTCCCACCATCCAGTTCCTTCCCGCCGATGCATTATAATATCTTCCACCCACTGCATTGATATCATAACCGGAAACATATTCCTCGTTAATTAAATTCGCCACCACTGCATTAACATCGACCTGCAACCTGCTGCTGATATTTTTTCTATAACCAAACTTTGCAGTAATCACTTTATAAGGATCTGCCTTAACTGTATTGGCATCATTGAGATACATCCTGTCGCTATAATACATATTCAGGTTCGAATACCATCCCGGTGCTGTGATTATATCCAATCCCAACGACATCACATTCGGCGCAATCCCTGGCAATTCCTTTCCACCCAGGTCAACATCATCTTTTATATAATCCTGGTAACTGAAATCACTTAAGGTATAGCTTCCCCATGCATTAATACTCCTGATGAATCCATATGATCTCCGCACCAGTGCTGCTTCAATCTCCGCTTCTATACCCAATTGTTTTGTTGCACCGGCATTGACAAAATAATCCGCTCCAGCACTGTCTCTTCTTTGCGCTATTGTATTATTGAGTTTGAAATAATAACCCGCAATATTGAAATTCAAACGCTGGTTCCACCAACTGCTTTTCCATCCCAGTTCATAATTGATCCCCGACTCCGCTTCAAGCGTTGTGGCAATGATCCCGGTTGAAGGTAATATTTCTGCAGTGGTAGGAGGGGAGAACCCTCTTGATACCGTTACATAAAGCGATTGACGTGGATTTAATTTTTTAAGTAAGGAAACCCTTGGCGCCAGCTCATTCCTGTATTTTCTTTCATAAGTTTTTACAGGCAATTCCGACAGTCTTGTGATGGCTACGGTCGATCGGTTCCAGCTTAATCCTGCATCCAGGATCCAGTTTCTTCCAAAATCAAGGTTGAGCTGGCTGAACAGGAAATATTGCAACAGGTCTGCTTCATCTTCCGTTTGCAATGCCGCGGGTACTCCCTTATCATTATCCGCAATGCGAATGGTGGCATTGCCCTGCTGCAGTTCACCACCCATTACCCATTTCCAGTTAACCCTTCCCTTACCCGATAATGTGCTTGTTATCCTTGCACCTGCATGTGGTTCATTTCTTATTTCATAATTACGTATCGTGGGATTCTTTACTTTAGAAAAAGCCCCATATACTGTTGAGGATAGATCCCACTGCTCCGTGATATGTCGTGTATAATTCAATCCTGCCAGGAAAGTCCGGATATTAAATGCCGACCTTGATTCATCCGCAGAGGGAAATGGTCCTGCCGCAGGCCTGGCCGCTTTCCTGTTGATGGCATATTGGGCTGCATTCAGTGCGCCCGGCGTTTGATAATAAAGATCACCATATAGAATATGTGCATGAAGTTCCCCTTTATCCATGCTGGCGTTGCCATCCCATGTCAGCACTTTTCTTTCCATATTGGTATGCTCCCTGTACCCATCGCTTTTTAAGTGTTGATATGACAATTGCTGGATAAAATTACTATCGGCATATCTTGCCTTTACCTGGTAATGCACCAGTCCATCGCTGCCGCCATGAATATCCGTTCTTAGCTGGTTGTCTTTTTCATCCGATGTTTCCAGTATCATCACTCCGCCTGTTCCGGCGCCATACATGCTGCTGGCAGGGCCTTTCCAGATCTCCATCCTGTTGATCGAATAAAACCCGATCATGCTCAGGTAGGTATTGCCGCCGGGGTCAGTATAGGGTATATCGTTATAATAGATCTTCACATTCCTTACGCCAAAGGGTGATCGCAAGGAACTTCCCCTGATATTCAGCCGGTAACTTCCGGGTGACCTTTCTTCCAGTCTTGTTCCTGCCTGCGCATTGATTACGGCAACGATACCGGAACTATTGAAGCGGCCAATTTTGCGCTGGTCAACCATGCTAACAGCGGCCGGTACTTCGATCATCTTCCTGTTTTGAGAGAATCCCCTTACCACCACTTCAGAAAGCACTTCTGCTGAATCCCTTGCCAGGATTGAATCCTGCGCGATCCCTTGAAAAGGATTAAAAAGATTGGCTAAAATAAAGAGGCTGCAAAGAAGCTTTTTCAATGGCATGAAATGCTGGTTTTTGACGATTTTCTTCATAAAGGTAAAGCCAATTATTTTTTTATCTTTCCCGAATGAAGACCTCCAAGCTGAATCTTTTCGATGTCACCATGATAGTTGTCAGCCTGGTCATCGGCATGGGGATTTTTCGTACGCCTGTGAACGTTGCTGCTACATCAACTTCGGTTGACATGTTTTTCATCGCATGGATCATTGGAGGAATAGTGGCACTCTGCGGCGCACTTACCTATGCCGAGATCGGTTCGCGTTATCCAGTTACAGGAGGATATTATAAGATATTCTCCCATTGTTACCATCCTTCCATCGCCTTTGCGATCAATTGCATCATCCTGGTTTCCAATGCCGCATCACTTGCCGGCGTGGCGCTCATCGGTGCGGAATATCTTTCCAATATACTCTTTGCCGGCGCAACCAATACCGATACCATCAAGCTGGTGATTTCATCCATTGCCGTGCTCATCTTTTACGGTGTTAACCTGATGGGTTTGCGCATGAGCGCATGGACACAGAATGTACTTACCATCATTAAAATAGGACTCGTTGTATTACTCGTAAGTGCATTGTTCACCGGTGATCATGCCGTGGTGCAGCCATCCAACGCAACAACAACTCATAGCTTTTCCGATTACCTAAAAGCACTTGGTGCCTGCCTTGTTGCCGTTAGTTTTACCTGGGGCGGTTACCAGCAAACCATCAACTTTGGTGGCGAAGTAGAGAATGCCCCAAGGATTCTTCCACGCGGTATCTTTTTAGGAATTGCCGTGATCATGGTACTCTACCTGCTGATCAACTACACTTATTTCAAAGTGATCGGGTATGAACAATTGAAAACATCCGAATCCATTGCCGCTATACTTGCCGGCGCCATCTTTGGTTCAAAAGGTTTTACCATTCTTTCCATCCTGCTTTTTCTTTCTGTACTGGCCTATGTGAACGTGCTACTGATGAGTAACCCAAGGGTGATGTATGCCATGAGTGAAGAAGGTGTACTGCCTGCAGTGTTTCGCGCTACCAATAAAAAGACCAACGTGATGGTTACTTCCTTAACTGTATTTGCAGGCTTATGTATCATTACGTTGTTCTATGCCAAGACCTTTGATGAAATATTGAATCATACAATTTTCCTCGACAGTATCGGCATGGCCACATCGGCAGCCACCATTTTTATTTTAAGAAGAAGGGCAAAAGGAAGCAGCAAGAAAGGGATCTATACCATGAAGCTGTATCCATTGATGCCGCTCATTTTCATCCTTACTTATTTACTTGTTGGAACCAGCATTGCACTGAATTCGCCAAAAGCGGCAGGTGTAAGCGCCCTGATCTTTTCCATATTTTTTATCCTGTACTTTATTTTAAAAAGAACGTCCACTCATAAAGCGAACAACAATGATTGATGCCTTGATAGAACCTTCCGAGCTTTCATTTATACTCAATGAACTTGGGGAGGATCGCGACCAGTATTTCCGCTCTGTAGCACCACCCATCATCCAGACCAGCAATTTCGCGTTTAAAAAAATTGAAGACCTGCGAAAAGTGTTTGATGATGAATTCAGTAACCATATTTATTCAAGAGGATTAAACCCTACAGTAGATATTTTAAGAAAAAAACTTGCAGCCCTTGATGGTGCCGAAGATGCACTTGTATTCAATAGTGGTTCTTCTGCCATCTTTGCTTCAGTACTGGCCAATGTAAAAGCCGGTGATCATATCGTTTCTGTTGAAAAGCCATATACCTGGGCAAAGAAAATGTTTGACCAGGTGCTACCAAGATTCAATGTCACTACTACTTATGTTGATGGACGCGACCTCGAAAATTTTCGTTCCGCCATTCGCCCTAATACAACGGTGATCTACCTTGAATCGCCCAACTCATGGGAGTTTGCACTTCAGGATCTTGAAGCCGTGGCAAAGCTGGCGAAAGACAAAAACATCGTTACCATCTGTGATAACAGTTTCTGTACGCCATTATTTCAACGTCCTATTGAATTAGGCATCGACCTGGTACTCCAGTCGGCCACAAAATATATTGGCGGCCATAGCGATGTCGTCGCCGGTGTGCTGTCTGGTTCACATGAACGCATCAAGAAGATCTTTGATTCAGAGATGCTGAACATGGGCAATGGCATATCGCCCTTTAATGCCTGGTTATTGATCAGGGGATTGAGAACCCTTCCCTCAAGGCTGTCAAGTATTGAAGCCACCACCCATGCCATGATCCCTTATTTAAAGCAGCAACCCGGTATCGAGGAAGTGATTTTCCCCATGGACCCTTCCTTCCCTCAATATGAACTGGCCAGCAGGCAGATGAAAGGTGCTATCGGGCTGGTGACCGTAGTACTGAAAGCAGGATCACACGAAGAAGTGGTGAAGTTTGTTGAATCATTAAGGCATATACTTATTGCCGTGAGCTGGGGAGGGTATGAAAG
>JAEWIW010000267.1 GCA_023386855.1 Bacteroidota bacterium
CATTTGCCACATTGTTGCTTGAACAGTTTGGAGGAGCCAACGGGGAACTTGCCGCAGCCCTTCGATATTTCGGCCAGGCATTCGGTGCCAAGAATCCATACCCCGATAAATACGATCTCTTAATGGAACGATCTCTTAATGGATATTGCCACTGAAGAATTCAGTCATCTTGAAGTGGTAGGTGCTACCATCCAGATGTTGCTCACCGGCATCAATGGTGACCTCAAGAATGCGGCGGAGCAGTCGGAGATCATGCAATTGCTCAATGGGAAAGCTGCAAAGGAACAGATCATTCACCAGGCAATGGTTGCCCCACAATTCTTTGTAGGCTCTGGAGGTGGACCGGCTTATACCAACAGCCAGGGTGTTCCCTGGTCGGCGGCTTATATCAACGGGGATGTCCAAGGCGAATTAACAGCGGAATTGCGTTCTGATATCGCTGCCGAATCACGTGCAAAGATGGTGTATGAATACCTCCTCCAGTTCACGGACGATCCTTATGTGAAAGAAACGCTACAGTTCCTTATGACAAGAGAAGTGGCGCACTTCCAGATGTTCCAGGCAGCGCTTGAAACCATTACACCTAATTTTCCACCAGGTGTTTTGCAGGGCGATCCAAGATATGGCAATACTTATTTTAATTTGTCGAGCGGTAATTCGCTGAGAGGCCCATGGAACCAGGGCGAATCGCCTGTAACACAGGAAACCTGGCAGTATATCGAAGATCCCATCCAGCATGTGATCCAGACCAATGGCCTGCTTGACCAACCCATCAAGGGAACCGACCAGACCATGGAATCCATGAAGCAAATGAACCAGCAGATGAGCAAAGAGAAAAGCAATATTGTAAATAATGCAAGCCCAATGGGAGCACAGCAATGGAACCAGCCCCTTCCGGAAGAACCTATCCGGGATAATATAAAAGAGGACCTCAAGGGGATGAAGTCAAAACCCAAAAAATAAGGTTTGGAAAAAACTACACCTGTTGAACTGGTTATTTATACCGATCCTTTATGCTGCTGGAGCTTTGTGATGGAAGAACCTATCGAAGCTTTCCGGCAGCACCTTGGACCCGGAATTAATGTAAGATACTGCATGGGCGGACTGCTTCCCAGCTGGAAGCAGTTTCATGATCCTGTGCAAATGGTTAGCAAGCCCATCCAGATGGGGCCGGTATGGCATGAAGCTTCTATAATATCTGGGGTTCCGCTCAACGATAAAATATGGTTCACTGATCCACCCTCCTCTTCCTATACCGCCTGCATGGCCGTCAAAGCCGCTGGCTTCCAGTCGTTCGAAGCAGAAATCCTCATGCTTAAAGCGCTGAGGAAAGCAGTTATGGTAGAAGGATTCAATATTTCAAAACTTCCTGCCATAATCCAGGTGGCAAAAAAAATCCAGGAACAATACGCTTTATTCGACCTTCAGCAGTTTGAGGCTGATATCCAGGATCAAAAAACAATTGAAGCTTTCCGCAAGGATCTGGAGGAAATTGCCGTCAAAGGTATAACCCGTTTTCCATCGATTCTTGTACGATTCGATAACGGCCGTTCCTCTATGATATCAGGATTCCGGAAACTTGAAGAACTTGTTTCCTGTACACATCAGCCCATAAATTAAGGTCGTATGAAAGGATTTATTTTAATGATGCTGGTCTTCCAGCAAACTTTACTATTTGCACAAACCGATAGCCTTTATAATATCAAGGGCCGTGTAACCGATGAACTCGGGGTTCCGGTTGGTTATGCTTCCATTTCCCTGATGAAGATGTCCGATTCGGCCGTGGTAAGGCAGTCGCTTTCTGATACTGCGGGTTATTTTAGTTTACCGGCTGCGCCGGGAAATTACCTGCTCGAAGTAAGTTTTACTTCTTTTGAAACAAGGACCATCCCGAAAATTGTTGTAACAAACGCCGATACTTCTTTGGGAAATGTGGTGATCATGCCCGGCTCTTCGGCCCTCCAGGCTGTAGTGGTGGTGGGTGAGAAAAGTGACATGAGGCTGGAGCTCGACAAAAGAATCTTTACCGTAGGCAAAGACCTGAGTACTGCCGGGGGCAATGCCGCCGATGTTTTGAATAATGTTCCCTCCTTAAGTGTTGATGTGGATGGTACCGTTAATTTGCGGGGAAGTGCAGGGGTTACCATTCTTATTGATGGAAAACCATCGGCATTGACCAGTACTGCTGATGCATTGCGGCAAATTCCTGCCAATATCATTGAAAGCGTTGAGATCATTACGAATCCATCGGCAAGGTATGAAGCATCCGGGGAGGCCGGCATTATCAACATTATCCTGAAAAAGAATTCAAGGCAGGGCCTTCATGGAGTGGTAACGCTGAATGGCGGAGCACCAACAGCGCTGGGAGGATCATTGCAGCTTAATTACAGGAAGAATAAACTGAACCTGTTTGGAAGTTATGGAATTGATTATCGTTCTAACCCAGGTAAAGGAAATTCATTCCAGCAATATGATGATGCAGATACCAGCTTTACCTATGAGCAACACTCTGAAATGACGAGGAGCGGTGTAAACCATAATGTAATGGGTGGCTTCGACTATAATCCGAATGATAAAACAACGCTTACAGCTTCGCTGCTCTATAATCCTTCAAATGGTTTGAATAAATCAACATTGTTCTACCGTGACTTTAATAAGAACAATGAACTCACACAAACCGTGCAGCGTACAGAAAAGGAAGATGATGCTGATACGGATATTGAAGGAGCGATAAGCTTCAGGAGAAAATTCAATAAAAAAGACCAGCTGCTCACCGCTGACCTGAAATATATATCAGAAGATGAAGTAGAGTTATCTGATTATACACAACAGGTGCATGGTGCTGGCATTTCAGCACGACAAAGAGCGGATAACAGGTCGAATGAATCGAGGTGGCTGCTTCAATCCGATTATATACATCCCTTCAGCGAAGATTCAAAAATGGAAATGGGTTTCAGGAGCAGCATCCGCGAAATTCGCAATGATTATATCCTGGAACAGAATGAAGGCAATAATGGATGGGAAGTGTTGCCGGCATTTGATAATAATATGATCTATAATGAAACAATTCATGCTGCATACCTGCAGGGAAGTAAAAAAATGAACAAGGTTTCATTGCAGGGAGGACTAAGACTTGAATATACCAACCTTAATACTGAGCTGGTAAAAACAGGATTAAAGAATAAACGTAATTATTTGAACCTGTTTCCCAGCGCAACATTCTCATATGAATTCAATGATGACAACAGTGCTCAATTAAGTTATAGTTATCGAATCAACAGGCCGAATTACAGGGAACTACTCCCCTTCTCAAACTTCAGCGATCTTCGTTCATTCTTCATAGGAAACCCTAACCTTAATCCTGAATTCACCCATTCCATGGAAGCAGGATGGTTGAAAGAATTTGATGCGGGTTCGCTTTTATCGAGCGTTTATTATCGGCACAGGAAAGATGTGATACAGCGGATCACTACTCTTGACACAAATGCAATCGCGTATGTATTTCCTGTTAACCTTGCAACACAAAACAATTATGGATTTGAATTTCATGCACAGTTCGATATTACCGACTGGTGGAAATTTTCTTCCAATATTAACCTGTTCAGGTCGGCCACAAGAGGAAGCTATGAAGGAGAATCCTTCGATGCGGAAACCTTTACAGGTATTAACCGCACTACCACCAAGATCAGGATAGCCAAAGACTGGGAATTACAGGCTTCCTTTTTTTACAGGGCACCAAGAAAAATACCAATGGGGAAGATGCTTTCCATGTATGCACTCGATGCAGGAATTGGTGGCGATGTTTTAAAAGGAAAAGGAACACTAACCTTCAATGTGCGTGATATCTTCAACAGCAGGATGAGAAGAAGTATTGTTACCAGGAATGGATATTATTCGAGGTCTGATTTTCAATGGCGCTCAAGGCAGTTTATGGTAACATTCAGTTACAGGATAAACCGGCAGAAGCAGGAAAGAGAGGATGAGGAAGACAGAATGGGCGAAGGCGACGGTGGTGGAGGAGATTTCTAGATTCGCCGCTGTACATTTGCGGCATGGGACAAAAAAAGCTTCAGCGATTTGCCGAAATTGAAACTTTCACCAATGTATTGCAATACCCCGGTGGCATGCAGGGTAACTGGAAAAACTTTTTCCATAATGATCATCCCATTACCCTTGAGCTGGCTTGTGGAAAAGGTGAATATGCTGTTGGGCTGGGAAGACTTCATCCCGAACAAAATTTTATTGGCGTTGACCTGAAGGGAAACCGGATCTGGGTGGGTGCAAAAAAATCCTTGCAGGAGAATTTAAAGAATGTTGCTTTTATCCGTTCACAAATTGATAAGCTGGATCATTATTTCAATCCTGGTGAGGTTGATGGGATCTGGATTACTTTTCCCGATCCACAGTTGCGGACTTCAAAGGCAAAAAAAAGACTGACCCATCCTAAATTTCTTCGGTTATACCAGCGCGTGTTGAAGCCGGGAGGATTTATACATTTAAAAACTGATTCACCGGATCTATATGATTTCACAAAGCATGTGATAGATCTATATAAACTTGAAGTGCATGAAGACCGGGATGATGTGTATGCAGAAGAAAATATTGCAGAAGAGCTTCGTATAAAAACACATTATGAAAGCCTGGATATTGCACAAAGCAACAGGGTGCATTATCTGAAGTTCAGTTTACCTGTTGAACCCCTCCCAAACCTGGATGACAGGCTAAAAGAAATAATCCTGGAAAAAGGAAGTGAATGAAGAATTAATATGAAGATGGTAAAGGGAATTGATTATTATATTGATGAAGGACGTTTCGTAATGACTGAAAGCTATCATTTAAAAAGAGGATATTGTTGCGGCAATGGGTGCCGTCATTGTCCATATAACCATGAAGCGGTGGGGAAGAATAAATCAATAAATTACCGGAGCGAAATCAAATTATCTGCATCGATTGAAAAAGAAAGCAACCAGGAGTAACCAGCCTAAACTGGCCATAGTAAGACCATCAGGTAAATACGACCAATCATTTTTCGAATTGGTATATGAAGTGGTGCGGCAGATCCCTCCCGGAAAAGTCACGACTTATGGTGCCATTGCAGAATGCCTTGGTGCCCGTTCATCTGCAAGGATGGTGGGTTATGCGATGAACAATGCACACCAAATGTACCCACCTGTTCCCGCCCATAGGGTTGTCAATCGAAATGGCCAACTCACCGGGAAGCATCATTTTTCAACCCCTACTGAAATGGAAGAACTGTTGAAGAAGGAGGGAATTGAAGTGGTTAATGATACGATTGTAAATTTCAGGGAGAAGTTGTTTGAGTTCTAGTGGTTAGTGGGCTCACCCGGTTCCCAATCCTTTTCAAGATTGTCCTGGGCCGTACCACGGACCTTCGGTCCTTGGGACGGCCGATCGGGCACCCGGTCACCGGTCCACGGTCCCCGGTCCTAATAATAAGGGCTTATCATCAGGTAAACTACCACCCCGGTTATAGAAACATACAACCAGATAGGCCAGGTGATCCTGGCAAGTTTTTTATGCCTGGGGAATTCCGCTATCATAGCCCGATAAGTGGTAAAGAGAATAAAGGGCAGTATGATCGCTGCTAAAAAAATATGACTTACCAGCACGACGAAATAAATGATCCTGATGGTTCCTTCGCCGCCAAAGCGGGTATCACCTGCCAGCAGGTGATGCGCGATATAAGATATTAAAAACAACACCGATAGTATCATTGCAGTAAACATGATATTCCTGTGGAGCATGTACTTCTTTTTTTTCACTGCAATCAAACCCGCCACCAGCAAAATCGAAACAGCACTGTTGATCACGGCATTGATGGCCGCGAAAATATGGATATCAAAGCCAGTGTTTACTTCAAGCTTTACCCTTCCCAGTATTACAATTACCGCAAAAACAATGAAAGAAAAAATTCCGATAAGCCATTTGAACTGGCGGTCATTCTTACGAATAAGGGGTGCCAGGTTTACATCAGAAATACGATTCATGTTGTTTGATTATTTGATACAGCTTAAATAAGCAGTGGGATATTCAGGTTTAGCTTTAAGAACGCTAAGGTTTTCTATCAATCTTATTTTGAAACCGCTGAAGCTATCCCGGCCTTTCTTACCTGAACAGTTTAAATTTCTTTTTCTTGTCTTTTTCCAGCATCAACAATGTCAGGTCTTCAGCGAGCTTGGAAACTGCATTCGTATCCAGTCCATCATAATATCCCCTGATCACACGGTTCTTATCGATCAATACAAAGCGGTTGGTATGAATAAAATCTTCATCTACCTGTCCACCATCCTGGATGCCTAGTTTGATCTCGTCCAATGCATAGTTATAAATGGAATCTTTCGGCCCGGTAAGCAGCCACCATACATCAGGGTTAACCCCATGTTTATCGCTGTATTTTTTAAGTGCTTCAACACTATCCCTGACAGGATCAACACTAAGCGAAAGAAAGTGAACGAAAGGAGTATCCAGCCGGCGAGGATCCTTGCCTTTAAGGGCATCCTGCAATCCTTTCATATTTTTTGTAAGAACAGGGCAGATGGAGGGACATCTTGTGAAAAAGAAATCCATTATGATGATCTTTCCTTTTACGTCATCCAGGGAAACCTTTTTTCCCAATTGGTTGGTCAGGGTGATATTTCTCACCTGGTGCCAAACAGTATCGGTTACCATTTTTCCTCTTACCACTTTGTTTACAATGGAATCGGCATAAAAGTGCCTTGGCATTTGTACAGCATTGGCACTGAGATTTTTTACCAGGAAATAACAGATCACCGGTACTACTACTACCAGGGTTAATGCCAGGGCTGCTTTTTTACTCAATGTGGTATATTTAGATGAAGAATTGCCTAACCAGTTTGTGCCGGCAAAGTTACCCATGAAAATCATCATCGCCAGATGAATGCATAAAAAAAACCACCCGCAATTGGGTGGTTTAACAATTTAACAATGATATAGCGCTAATCTTAATTCAACTACTCCAGGGCGAATCCCTTAATCACACTCATCACACCCATCACACTCATCACACTCATCACACTTATCACACTACTTTGAAGAATTCAATTCACTGAACCAATAAAGGATCTAATGCACTGAACCTTCAGCAGGTGCAGCCTGGTGTTTTTCACCATGTGCTGCCGGTTGCTCAGCTTTTGTTTTTGACCTTTCCACTTTATAAGGATCGAATTCATTTCTCAGGTTCTTGAAAGAATTACCATCCCAAAGGAAGGCGCCGATGAACCAAACAAAAAGCAAAGCCGGGATAGCGATGGTCATGATCATATTCCTTAATTCATCACCAAGGTGCATGAAGATGGAAATGATATAAAATGCTTTAGCAAGTGTCAGGATCACCATAATTCCCTTGATCAGTAATACCGCAAAGGCACCCATGCTGATGGCGTAGATGGATAGGCCAAGTCCCAGTTCAATAAGGGTGATGATCAGCAACACCCAGAAAGTTTTCCATATCCTGGAAGTACTTTCCGCGGGTTCATGATGAAAGGTAATTTCGTTATAAGTATCGTTTGATTGTGACATTATATTCGATTGAATTTGTTGGTTATTGGTTTGAAACTTAGATCAGGTAGAAGCAAAGGAATACGAAAACCCAAACAAGGTCAACGAAGTGCCAGTAAAGTCCGGATTTTTCTACCATCAGGTAATGACCTCTCTTATCAAAATCGCCCTGCATGGCTTTGATCAGCATGATAATATTGATGATCACACCCGAAAACACGTGGAACCCATGGAATCCCGTGATGGTAAAGAAGAAGTTGGTAAAGTTGGTAGTTGATGCTGTTCCATCATGGTTCAGGAAAGGATTGCTACCCCACCATGCACCCTGGTGATATAGGTGATTCCATTCCCATGCCTGGCAGGCAAGGAAGGCGATACCTCCTAATACAGTCCATGCAAGCCATTTCACCACACCAGCCTTATTCATCTTATGTCCTTCATGCACGGCAAGTACCATGGTAACGGAGCTCATGATCAGGATGAAGGTCATCAAGCTTACGAAAGCTAGTGGCAGATTAGCATGACCGGCGCCGGGAAAGCTGTTGAATACATGGTTAGGATCAGGCCAGCTCGGGCTTGACATCCTGATAGTACCATATGAAATCAGGAATGCACCAAAGGTGAATGCATCACTCATCAGAAAATACCACATCATTAATTTTCCGTACTCCACATTGAAGGGACTCCTTCCACCACTCCACCATTTTTCATTAGCAGGAACTGCTTGTGCCATGATACTGTTTTAAGGTTCTTGTTATATTATCTGGTTATGATCTTTAGTTGTCACTGTTCTTACAGTGTATATAAAAAGAAAATGAATAAATAGATCCAAAGAAAATCCACGAAATGCCAGTAAGTTCCCATTACTTCAATAGATACGGGGTTATAGTTCCTGACCTTCCTGCTGAAGGCTTTCAGGAAAATAACCAGCAAGGCAATTACTCCGCCAACCACATGCAGTCCATGCAATCCAAAGATCACATATAAAAACTGCCCGGCACCAGCACTTCCTTCCATGGTCACACCCCTGTCGAGCAATTGCATGAAGCCAATGATCTGCAGGGTAATAAATACTACACCCAGGATAGCGGTTGCCAGCACCAGCTTTCGGTAGTTATTCATTTTTCTTTCCCTGAACGACCTATTTGCAAGTTGTATAGTAACGCTACTGGCCAGCATGATAGCGGTGGAATAATAAAATATCACCGGCATCTCTATGGTTGACCAGCCTGGCAGGCTTTCCTTCACGATTACAGCACTGGTCATCCCTGCAAACATCATAATGATGCTTCCTATAGCAACCCATAAGGTAAACTTATGCGGGTGTATTTTGGTATTCCGTTCATTCACTACTTGTGTCAACACTTTAATTCAGATTAATGATCAAATTACTGTTTTGTCGGCAAGCAATGCAAACAGCACTACTGCCAGGTAAATATAGCTTCCAAACATCACTCTTCTCGCGGCCTGCCTGTTCATCTCCCTGTATAACCTAACACACTGGAGAATCATGACCAGGTTTGCCAGCAGCACGATCCAGAAACTGATGATACCACTCATTCCAAACAGGTAGGGTAACATTCCTACCGGCACCAGCACCAGTGAATAGATGACCGACTGGATAGCTGAATACTTTGTAGGGCCCTGTGT
>JAEWIW010000174.1 GCA_023386855.1 Bacteroidota bacterium
CCACTAATGCTCTTGCCCGCGAACTCAATACCCGTGCGGCTTCCGTCACTGACATGCTAAAGAAGCTGAAAGAGCAGAAATTATTGATCTATGAAAAATACCAGGGTGTACGCCTCACCGCCGAAGGAAGAAAGGTGGCGGTACAGATCATTCGAAAACATCGCCTATGGGAATATTTCCTTGTAGAGAAGCTGCATTTTGGCTGGGAAGAAGTGCATGATGTTGCAGAGGAACTGGAACATATCAGCAGCAAGAAACTGGTGGACCGGCTCGATGAGTATCTTGGCTTTCCCACCACCGATCCTCATGGTGATCCTATCCCTGATATCAATGGAAAGTTCACTGCCCGGAAAAGTATCAGCCTGATGGAAGTGGAATTGAACAAACCTGCCGTGGTAACCAGTATCAGCGATCAATCGCCCGAAATGCTCGACCTCCTTAAACATAAAGAGATCACCCTGGGAACCCGTATGGAAGTCAAAAAGAAATTTGCCTTCGACAATTCAATTGAAGTAAGAATAAAGAACAGGGCCCCGATCACCATCAGTGAAGCAGTGGCCAATAATGTTTTTGTAAGCTATGAATCATAAATCATCTTCCGAAACTTCGCTTAGCGAAGTGCATGAATCCATAGATACTTCCGGGAGCAAAACCGGCTTTAAAAAGATCTTTGCCTTCTTCGGGCCGGCATACCTGGTTAGTGTGGGCTATATGGATCCCGGCAACTGGGCCACCGACCTTGCAGGGGGCAGCAAATTTGGTTATGCCCTGATCTGGGTGCTGCTCATGAGTAATATCATGGCCTTGCTTCTTCAAAGCCTCAGTGCAAGGCTGGGCATCGTTCGAAAAAGAGATCTGGCGCAGGCTAACCGTGAAACTTATCCCCGTCCTGTTAACTTCGTCCTTTACCTTCTTGCAGAAGTGGCCATTGCCGCAACCGACCTTGCAGAAGTACTGGGCATGGCCATCGGTATTCACCTGCTTACTGGCATTCCGCTGATATGGGGCGTTGCCATCACTGTTCTTGATACTTTCCTGCTGCTTTTTCTTCAGCGTTATGGGATGCGTAAAATGGAAGCATTCATCATTGCACTGGTAGCCATTGTAGGTTTTTCCTTTCTTGCCCAGATCATTTTAGCGAAGCCTGATATGGGAGAAGTGGTAAAAGGTTTCATCCCCACTTTCCCCACCGATGAAGCTCTGTATATCGCAATCGGTATCATTGGCGCCACCGTGATGCCCCATAACCTTTACCTGCATTCGGCCCTCGTACAAACACGCAAGATCAAAAAAACAAGCGCGGGTATCCGGCAGGCACTGAAGTGGAATTTTATCGATTCCACCATTGCACTTAACATCGCTTTCCTCGTGAATGCAGCCATCCTTGTCCTGGCTGCAACGGTTTTTTTCAAGTCGGGCAGAACCGATGTTGCTGAAATTAAGGAAGCGCATACTTTATTATCGGCCTTCCTGGGATCAGAACTCGCTCCCATCCTTTTTGCTATTGCCCTTATCGCGGCAGGACAAAGCTCTACTGTTACAGGAACCCTGGCCGGCCAGATCGTGATGGAAGGATACCTGCGTCTCAGGATCAACCCCATGATCCGCAGGCTGATCACTCGACTGGTAGCCATCATACCCGCATTCCTGGTCATCTATCTTTTTGGCGATGACGAGGTAGACAGCCTGCTTGTTTTCAGCCAGGTGATCCTCAGCATGCAGCTTGGCTTCGCCGTGATACCACTAATTCATTTTGTGAGCGATCGCAAAACCATGGGTGAATTCACTATTGGAAAGATCACCCAATTCTTTTCATGGGTCATCGCTGCACTGCTGGTCTATCTCAACATTCGACTGCTGGTCAATGAAGCCACACCTGTATTTGAACACCCGGGGCTGACCGTTGGAAAAATATTTATTCTGCTGGGAGCAGGCCTCTTTGGCCTCCTGCTTGCCTTCATTGTGTTCTATCCATGGCTGGCCAGGCAGAAAGAAAGAGCATCCATTGAAATACATAAGAAAATGGCCGATAAAAAACTGATGATCCAAAAGCCCGAATTCCGCCGCGTTGCCGTAGCCCTGGAGTTCAGTAATTATGATGAAAAACTTATTTCCGCAGCTATTGGACAGGGTTCTATCGACAGCACTTATATTCTTGTGCACGTAGTTGAAAGCGCATCGGCTGTGCTGCATGGACAACAGTCGGCTGATTATGAAACTGACCAGGACTGGCAAAAAATGGAATCCTACCTTAACCAGTTAAGAGCGTTGCACCTGAATGCAGAAGGTTTTCTTGGATTTAAGGTAAGGGCGAAAGAAATCGCACGCATTGTAAAAGAACAAAAGGCCGATATGCTGGTGATCGGGGCACATGGACATAGTGGAATGAAAGATTGGATCTATGGTGAAACCATCAATAGTGTTCGACATGAACTGAAAATACCGGTGCTGATCATCAACCTGTGATCAAAGCCATCAATGATCAAAGCCATCATTGACCATCGACCCAGTCCCATAAGAACTTATTTTTTCCTCAGCATAAGATGTTTCAGCCTGCTGAAGGTTTCCGGTTTGAGGTGAAGAGCTAACTCTTCTTCAGCATAAGGTGTTTCAGCCTGCTGAAGGTTTCCGGTTTGATGTGAAGATAGGATGCTAATATTTTCTGTGGCACCCGCTGCAGCATATGCGGGTGCTGTTCCATATAATCAAGAAAACGTTCGCGGGTTGTTTTTTTCAAGAGGTTGTAATAACGCATGTCCTTCTTCACAAACATATCGGCAAGCATTGACCTGGCGATCTTTTCTGCCGAAGGCATTTCATTCAACAGCATTTGCACATTACTAAAACTAATACTAACTAATACAGATGGTTCAATGGATTCAATATATACTTCTGAAGGCTGACGAAGATGAAAGGATAATTCAGACTGTATAAGATGTCCTTCAGTGGCAAGCTGCATGGTGGTCTCTTTCTTCCCTGACACCACAAATTTTCTCACCAACCCTGTCGCCACAAGGTTCAAATAATCTTCCATCTCTCCTTTTTCCAGGATAATTGTTTTGCGGGGAAAACTCCTGTATTCCAGCACCTGCCCTAGCCTGCGCAGGTCATCTTTTGATACGGAAACAAAGCGTTTCAAAAATTGGTCAACTGAATCAAACTGCTGGCTGTTATCTATTTTCTGGTCAGGCATCGGAATTCATCATGTTTACATTGAAAGAATGTTTTAACCTGCTGAAGGTTTCAGGTTGAATATGCAGGTAGGAAGCCAGGATTTTTTGAGGAACTCGACTTACAAGGTTACCATGCCGGCTGATAAAAAGATTAAGCCGTTCAATGGTGGAAAGCTGCACCAGTTCAAGTTCCCAGCGTTCTTTATCAAGCATTAGTTTTGTCAGCATCATTCTTCCAAGCTGTTCCCATTTTTTATCAATGGTAAAAAGTTCTTCCACTGCATTCTTACTGAAGGAAAGAAATGTGGTAGGTTCAATGGTCTCCACATAATAATGCGAAGGACTGCCCGAAAGAAATGAATCAGAAGCACAGACCAGGTCACCTTCCTGTGCGATCTGTGTAACCATCTCTTCATTATTATGCCTGAAATATTTTTTTACCAGCCCTTTCACCACGAAATTCAGGAACTGTTCTTCCTCGCCTTCATAAGTTAGTATGATCTTTTTGTCGAAGTTTCTTCGCTGTCCCAGCAGCATCAATGTATCAATGTCGGCGGGACTTACCATAATATATCCTGACAAAAAATTCCTGATCACTCTCTCCATGTTTGCAATATAGAAATAATAAAACTCTATTGCAAAACCCCGGGAGGAGCCGGAAATGGCAATTGTACTGGCCTTAAGAGGCAGAATTTCAATCGGATGGCAAGGATACGAAGAATTTATGCCTTACTTTTGCGGACCTCGCATTTTTTAAAACAACTATCATGAAGCAAAAAATCAAAGTAGCCAATCCGGTTGTGGAACTTGATGGTGATGAGATGACACGGATTATCTGGAAATTTATCAAAGACAGGCTTATCCTGCCTTACCTTGATCTGGACATCAAGTATTTTGACCTGGGAATTGAATACCGGGATGAAACGAATGACCAGGTTACGATTGATGCGGCGAATGCGATAAAGCAGTATGGTGTAGGTATCAAATGTGCCACTATAACACCAGATGAAGCAAGGGTAAAAGAATTTGGACTGAAGCAGATGTGGAAAAGCCCTAACGGTACCATCCGGAATATTCTTGATGGAACAGTTTTCAGGGAACCCATAGTGATTAAAAATATACCCCGACTGGTGACCAACTGGACTGCACCTATTATTGTTGGTCGTCATGCATTCGGTGACCAGTACAGGGCTACCGATACCGTGATCAAAGGAAAGGGAAAACTAACCATGACCTTTACTCCTGAAGATGGCGGAGAACCACAAACTTTTGAAGTATATAACTTCAAGGGTGATGGTGTTGCCATGAGTATGTACAATACCGATGAAAGTATTCGTGGTTTTGCAAGAAGCTGTTTCAATATGGCTTTGAGCAAGCAATGGCCCCTCTATCTTTCTACAAAAAATACCATCCTTAAGAAGTATGATGGAAGGTTCAAGGATATTTTCGAAGAGATCTACCAGAATGAATTCCTTCAGAAATTTAAAGATGCAGGTATCGTATACGAACATCGCCTTATCGATGATATGGTTGCCAGTGCACTGAAATGGAATGGCAATTTTGTATGGGCTTGTAAGAACTATGATGGAGATGTACAAAGCGATACAGTAGCGCAGGGATTTGGATCACTGGGACTAATGACTTCCGTACTGGTAACTCCCGATGGAAAAACGCTTGAAGCAGAAGCTGCACATGGTACGGTAACCCGCCATTACCGCGAGCACCAGGCTGGCCGTCCTACTTCTACCAATCCAATTGCCTCCATTTTCGCGTGGACCAGGGGACTGGCATTCAGGGGAAAGCTGGATGGAAACCAGGAGCTGATTGATTTTGCAGAAACCCTGGAAAAGGTTTGTATCGAAACCGTGGAAAGCGGCAAGATGACCAAGGACCTTGCTATCTGTGTTCATGGAAATAAAGTTACTGCAGGTAAGGATTACCTGAATACCGAGGAATTCCTAGATGCCATCAATGAGAATTTGCAGGCAAAGATGAAGTAATGATATTAATAATAAGCCCGGCCCCTCCCCTGTGGTGGGGCTTTTTTTATTGTATAAAACAAATAACCCCGTTTGAACGGGGTTATTTGGATCCATTGGATCATCGTCTTTTTGATTCTCCGGCAAAACAAGAATTAAAGCCATCCTGGGAACAGGACGGCCTCTAACGATTGCTTGCCATATGAAAAAAAACTTAGTGCTTGGTTGTATCTACAGATACTCCAGTAGTATCAACAGTTACTGCGCTAGTGTCTACAGTTGTAGCAGTAGTATCAACAGTTACAGTTGTTGTTGTGTCTACAGTTGCATCAGTTGCTTCAGAATTGTCGTTGCAGGCTACGAATCCAGCGATAGCCAAAACTAACATCAGCTTTTTCATGTTCCGTGATTTGTTTGTTTAATGAATGATTTGGTATTTATACCCCTTCTTAGAAAAGGTAACCTCGGGTTTATAAAAAAAATTATACTTTTTTTGGCTCCTCCTTAAAATTGCCATGAAAATGAGAAAATATGCTTCAATTTGCATGCTTTGGGTTACTTTCTCCACAGAAACGTATTAAATAAAGGTTAGCAAGTGAAATCAGATCTTAGCGACACAAGGTTATTGGAAGGGCTGGCAAAGAACGAAAGAGAGTCGATCGAAACCATTTATGGCAGGCATTATAATATGGTTCAATCACTTGTGGTCAATAACAATGGTGACAATGATGAAGCCCGGGATATTTTCCAGGAAACCATGATTGTTCTGTATGAAAAGGCCCGATCTGGTTCATTTGAACTGAATTGCCAGTTAAAGACCTATATATATTCAGTCAGCCGGCGTTTATGGTTAAAGCGGTTGCAGCATATGCAGCGCTATGTACCGGATATTCATGGAAGGGAAGAACCAGTGGCAGTAGAAGAGGACCTGGAAGTGCACGAGCAGAAGAACCTTGAGTTCCAGACCATGGAAAAAGCATTGGCCGGTCTTGGGGAACCCTGTAAAAGTCTTTTGGAAGCCTTTTATATCCAGAAAAGAAATATGACCGATATAGCATCCAGCTTCGGTTATACCAATTCTGATAATGCCAAGAACCAGAAGTACAAATGCCTGATGCGGTTGAAGAAATTATTTTTTACAGAAATTAAAACAGAGCGTGATTAATGGAAGCGATGCAAATTTTGGAGGCTGTTGAACGCTATCTGAAAGGCGAAATGACCCCGCAGGAAAAAGCGGAGTTCGAGCAGTTGCGCCGTTCAAATCCTACCGTTGACCAACTAGTAGTTGAACATTCCCTGTTCCTGGGGCAAATGGAGAATTTCGCGGAAACTAAACAGTTCCGTGACTCCCTTCATGAAGTGCATCATCACCTGGTTGATGAAGGCAGTATCAGGGAAATGAATCCTCCGGCAGTGGTGATCCAGCTCTGGAAAAAATATAAGCGTGTAATGGCCGTTGCTGCCGGAATTGCCGGGGTGACCACCCTTCTCATTGCAGGCGGTGCATTTTATGTAAACAAGAAGGAAAATACCAAGTACGTACAGGAACTGAACAGGAAGTTTGAACATACCCGCCGTACTGTTGATGCATTAAAGCAGCAGGTTGAACATGTAAAAGAACAGAAGGCACCCAATATCCCCATTAAATCCGGAGGAACTGGTTTTTTGATTGACGGAAGGGGTTACCTGGTCACCAATGCACATGTGATCAAGAATTCCACTTCAGTTATCGTTGAAAATAACCAGCAGCAATTCAGGGCAAGGATCGTTCATATCAATCCTTCTGCCGACCTGGCTATACTCAAGATTGACGACAATGATTTCAAACCACTGGCCAATCTTCCTTATGGCATTCGTAAATCAGGAGCTGAACTGGGAGAGCCGCTGTTTACGCTTGGTTACCCAAGGGATGAGATCGTGTATAATGAAGGTTATATGAGCGCCAAAACAGGCTTTGATGGAGATACTATCAGTTTCCAGATCGGTGTAACTGCAAACCCTGGAAATTCCGGTGGCCCTGTATTCAACAGGAACGGGGAAATCGTGGGAATCATCAATACCCGCCAGGAAGAAACCTTCGGGGTAGTATTCGCTATCACTTCGAAATATATTTTCCGTTCTCTCCAGGAAGCTTCAAAGGATTCGCTGGATGAAAAACTTAAACTCCCTAAAAACTCCGTGGTAAAAGGAATGGACCGCACCAGCCAGATCAAGAAGATCGAAGACTGCGTGTTCATGGTGAAAAGCTATTGATGGAAAACGGAAAACGGAAAACGGAATACGGAATACGGAATACGGAAGAAATACAAAATACAAAATACGAAATACAAAATGGAAAAGGGTTTGCCGGGGGAAGTTCCAGGCAGGCCCTTATTTTTTTTCTGGTTCTTTTAAGTTAAATACCCTGCCATGTATAATTGATTTTCCCCTTACTCTAAAGAATAGATTTATAATTTTCCTGTGAGGATATAATTAGGAATATCACCAACCATGAACATATAATCGTGGATGTCTAAACTGAATATCCTATCATAAATATTTAACAGAGAAAGCTTAGTTGAATCCTTGTGAGCATGAATGGATATCTCTTGGGAGGCCAAATCCGAAAACGTCAAATGTAATAACGTGACACCAGTATTTCGTATTTTGTATTTCATATTTTGTATTTTGTATTTTGTATTTTGTCTTTCGTTTTCTGTATTCCGTTTTCCGTATTCCGTATTCCAAAAATCACTCTTTCAACAATTTTCTTCCTTCCGATTTAATCCAGTTATCATCTGTGGTAACGGATGGCATATTGAGCATGGTCCGCAGTAGACTGGTTGATTTTTCTTCCTGGCCTTTTACCCTGAAAGCTTTGGCCAGTTCAAGATAATTCAGCAGGAAAGAAGGATTGAGCTGCATACTTTTTTCATAATACTTAATGGCTTCATCAATGGATGCCGGGGGCAACCCGCCATAAGTTACTTTAACCAGCCATTTTTCTATCGAGTTCAGCCCACTTACTTCTGAATGCCATTTTCCCAGTACATGGTAACC
>JAEWIW010000219.1 GCA_023386855.1 Bacteroidota bacterium
ATGCTGCTCCATTGAAACCCATTTCCGGCATTCCAAACTTTCCATAGATAAGTCCATAATCAAAAAAGATATTGGCAATGGTTTCAGCCACTGTTCCTGCAATCAGGTATTTACTCTGGTTGGTACCTACCAGCAAGGCATTGCGCATCTGGTAGATATACAGGAAGGGAAGGCCCCAGATCCTGATCTGCAGGAAGCTCACGGCTTTCTGGTGAATCTCTGGTGAACGCAATGAAATGGCCAGTAAATGTGGTGCAACGAAATAGGTAAGTGCAATGCCAATGGCCGCGATTACCATCGCTATCCGAAGTCCCTGTGAAAACAGTTTACCAATTTCTTCCGGCCTGCTTTCCCCTGCTCTTCTTGCAATTAAGGCCTGCAATCCATTGTTCAGTCCAAACCCAATGGCAGCAAAGATCAGGTAATAAACACCCGTCAGGCCCGCAACCCCAAGTTCCATCTGTCCCAGGTTTCCAAGAAAAATATTATTGGTAATGAAATTGGCTTGGGGCACCAGCATGGCAAAACTGATCGGCATGGCGATCCTGAGGATATGCTTATTGCTGATCTGGACCCTGAGGTCCGCTGGCGGTTGGGATGACATGGGTGCGCAAATTAAAGAAAGAAGCGGTATTATTGCGTTGTTATGCTAAAGCCCGCATTTGATATCATACCTGGCGACCTGGATCCGCACACCCTTAGTTCCCATCATTTAGTTATGGAAATTGGCGACAGGGTCTTCAGCTATTTTATTTTTGATAAAAGCAATCATGCACTGGTTGCATTACGTGATTTTGTGTTTGACAGTGAAAGCAACAGGCCAATGGCCGATATGATCGCCGAAGTGGTAGCATCTGATCCTGTGCTTGCCCGGAAATTTCATGATACCACGGTAGTATATTCTTTCCCCGAAAGCAGCCTGCTGCCATCCACGTTTAATAATGATTCACTCGACAGGTCCATCACCCAGCTGGTGTACGGTAATGTTCAGAAGGGAATGATTTTTCGCGAGCCTGTTGAGGGTTGGGAGATGGTCAATGTTTACCGTATCTCGCGCGATCTTCAATCTTTTATTGAACAGGAATTCCATCCATCAAGGATTTTTCATGCCTATACGCTGATGCTTGGAAACCTGGAAAGGGAAGCCGAAGATGAAAACCTGCTTAAGCTGCGATTTTATTCCGACAGGCTGGTAGTGATGGCGATAAAGAATGGAGCATTACAGGTTATACAAACCTTTTTCTATCAAACGCCTGATGATGCGGCCTATCACCTGCTGGCCATCTGTGAGCAGTTTGATATCAGTCCCTCTTCGGTGTTACTGGAAGTGGGTGGACTGATCGATAAACAATCGGCGCTGTATAGTGAATTACAGAAATATTTTCTTCATATTCATCATGAAGAATTCCCCGGTATGGAGTCTGGTGAACTGCTTACTGATTTCCCCGCCCATTATTTCTCACCATTACTGAAATTTGCCACATGCGTATAATCGGAGGTGAACATGGCGGAAGAAAGATCAATCCACCGGCCAAAATGCCCTATACAAGGCCAACAACGGATATCGCAAAGGAAGGATTGTTCAATGTAATAGAGAATAACCTCGATATATCTTCTCTCAAAACACTTGACCTCTTTGGCGGTACCGGTGCAATCAGTTATGAACTAGCTTCAAGAGGTGCAAACGATCTAACCATTGTTGAAAAAGACCCGCAGATGTTTGCTTTCATTGAAAAAAATTCATCGATGCTGGGACTGGAAAATTTTAAAGTGGTAAGGTCTGAAGTGTTTCGTTTTATAGAACAGTGCCAGGATAAATTTGATTTTATTTTTGCAGGACCACCATATGCATTGAATACCATCGACCAGCTTCCAATAAAGATTTTTGAAAAACAGTTGCTGAATACCGGTGGATGGTTCGTGCTGGAACATACGCCCCGGAACGATTACAGGAAATTTGATCACTATGTTACCCAAAGAAATTATGGCACTACGATCTTCAGCATATTTATTCAACGCTGAGGGGTTAGGCCATGGAATTTGTCATGACCAAAGCTGAACTGAGATATAAATACCAGCTGCTTCGAGATGAACTTGATCCCGAAGAAATGCTTCGAATGAGTTACCAAATCCGCGATCATTTCAGGTCTTTAGATCTTCCATCCATACAATACCTGTTAACCTATTCGCCACTGATCATAAAAAAAGAATTTGAGATCTCCTATTGTACTGATGCATTGCTGGAAATACAGCCGCAAATAAAATTGTTATGGCCTGTGATAAAGGAAGTAAACCAGATGGAAGCCATCATGCCCCTAAACAAACAGGCATTTTCTTTCAATAAATATCATATTGCGGAACCTGCATCGGGTAAAAAAATTGAACCTTTAAAAATAGATCTTGTATTGGTGCCGCTACTGGCATTTGATAAAAGAGGATACCGTGTTGGGTATGGGAAAGGATATTACGACCGCTTTTTTCAAAGATGCCGAAAGGATGTTTTAAAGATCGGTGTTTCCTATTTTGAAGCAGCACCGGTGATCAGTGACATCAATCAATTTGACGTACCTTTAAACTATTGTATAACACCTCAAGGAATTTATGAATTTTAATGCTCCATTACTGAAGCCTTTCCGGATGTTGCTTTTTCCCTTTTCCCTTGTGTATGCTGCTGCAGTTTGGATGCGAAACAGGATGTTTGATAACAGGATTCTTGGATCATCCTCCTTCAATCTTCCGCTGGTATGCGTTGGAAACCTTTCGGTAGGAGGAACCGGCAAATCGCCCATGGTAGAATTCCTTGCGAGAAAACTCCAGGATCAATATAAACTTGCCGCGTTGAGCAGGGGATATAAAAGAAAAACAAAGGGATATGCACTGGCAAATGAAGAATCCACTGCGCTGGATATTGGTGATGAACCCATGTTATTACACCAGAAATTTCCTGCCATAGCCGTGGCTGTGGGGGAAGAAAGAATAGTGGCAATTCCACAGTTATTGCACGACAGGCCCGAAACACAGGTCATCATACTGGATGATGCCTTCCAGCACAGGACGGTAAAAGCAGGATTGAATATATTACTTACCGATTATAATAACCTTTTTACGCGCGACTGGTTCCTGCCAACAGGTGATCTTCGTGATGAACGTGCCAGTTATAAAAGAGCAGAAGTGCTGGTGGTAACTAAAAGTCCTGCAGGCTTAACAGAGGAAGAAGCATCAAAGATCGCTGCTGAAATAAATGTATTGCCACATCAATCCATTTTCTTTACCAGCATTGATTATGGCATGCCTTATCACCTGCTGACAAAACAACCTTATACTCTTGATGAAGAAACCGAAGTTTTACTGGTAACAGGAATTGCCAATCCAGGCCCAATAGAGAAATACCTTCTCGATAAAACCAGTACCTACCATGAAATGATATTTTCTGATCATCATATTTTCACTATTGATGATTTAAAAGAAATCCAGAAAAGATTTCAAGCCATACAGGCTGAAAAAAAACTGATCCTTACTACTGAAAAAGATGCGGTACGATTAGTCAAGTTTTCTGCTGCATTATCGGATGTACCGGTTTTTGCATTACCTATTACCATTAAGTTTCTTTTCAATGCAGAAGAAAGATTCCTGCAATTGATCAGTACCTTCATCGACCAATACCATAACCATTATACCAATGTCAAAGAAACCAGCGAAGAAAAAGAAAACTAAAGCACCATCAGAAAACCTGTTGACCGGCACCCTCGACATAACACGGTCTGGGATGGGATTTGTGATCGTAGATAAGATTGAAAAAGACATTATGGTTAGGCCATCTGATTTCAATACTGCCATGCATGGTGATACTGTGCGCGTAAAAGTTCCTGCGCATGCAACAGGCAGGGGAGGAAGGCAGCAGGGCCAGGTGGTGGATGTCATCAAACGCAAGCAGATGGAATTTGCCGGTAAGATCCAGATGGGCAGGAGCTTTGCGTTCTTTGTTGCTGATGTTGACAAACCCATGCCTGATATTTATATCCCTCTGGAAAAGATCAATGGGGCTACTGAAGCCGATCGCGTAGTGGTGAGAATTATAGAATGGGAAAAAAATAAAAAGCCGGTAGGTGAAGTGGTACAGGTGATGGAGCCAGGCAATGAAAGCGATATGGCGATGAAGGAATTGCTGATGGAAGCTGGCTTTCCCCTGGTCTTCCCCGAAAATGTACTTGAAGAAGCAGAACGAATTCCTGATATAATACCTTCTAAAGAAATTGATATAAGAAAAGATTGCAGGGATATTCTTACCATAACGATTGACCCTGTTGATGCGCGCGACTTCGATGATGCCATATCCATTCGTCAGCTTGATAATGGCAATTATGAAATAGGTGTTCACATCGCTGATGTAAGTTATTACGTGGAACCCGACAGTGATCTTGATAAGGAAGCTTACCAGCGCGCCACTTCAGTTTACCTTCCCGACAGGGTTTCACCCATGTTGCCGGAAAGAATTTCTAATGAGCTATGTTCCTTAAGACCTCATGAAGATAAACTGACCTTCTCCGGTATTTTTGAAATCACTCCAAAGGGTGCTGTAAAAAAACAATGGCTTGGAAGAACGGTTATTCATTCCAACCATCGCTTTACCTATGAAGAAGTGCAGGAGATCATTGAAACAAAAGAAGGATTATATAAAGACGAGATATTGTTACTGAATGCACTTGCACAACAATACCGTAAGCAAAGATTTAAAAAAGGTGCCATCAATTTTTCCTCACAGGAAGTAAGGTTTAAGCTGGATGAACAGGGAAAGCCAATTGGTATCATGGTAAAAGAAAGTAAGGAAGCGCACCAGCTGATCGAAGAATTCATGTTGCTGGCCAACAGGCGCGTGGCAGAATATGTCAGTAAGATCAAGGTCAATAAAAAAGAAGTGCCCTTTCCTTACAGGGTTCATGATACTCCCGATGAAACAAAGCTGATGCCTTTCGTGGCTTTTGCATTAAAGTATGGACATAAGTTTGACATGAGCTCACCGGAAAGCATCGCTGAATCTTTTAACCAGATGCTGAAAGATGCGCATGGCCGACCTGAACAGCATGTGCTGGAACAACTGGGAATAAGAACAATGTCCAAAGCCATCTATACCACGGAAAATATTGGCCATTATGGACTGGGCTTTGAAAATTATTGTCACTTTACATCACCGATAAGACGTTATCCCGATATACTGGTTCATCGCATATTGCAACAGTGCCTGGAGAATAATATTGAACCCGATAAAAAGCTTGAACAGAAAAGCAAGCATTGCAGTGAAAGAGAAAGGGCAGCGATGGATTGCGAAAGGGCGGCCAATAAATATAAGCAGGTAGAATACATGCAAAACTTCCTTGGTGAAGAATTTGAAGGTGTGATCAGTGGTGTTTCTTCCTTTGGATTCTGGGTGGAGACAGTCGAACATAAATGTGAAGGTTTGGTGAGCATTGCTTCGTTATCCGACTATGATGATTTCCGTTTGATTGAATCTGATTACAATCTTGTTGGTATGCGCAGTGGAAGAAAGTTCCGCATGGGTGATAAGGTAATGATCAGGGTAGTGGCGGCTAATCTAACCAAGAGACAACTTGATTATGAATGGGTGATCACTGCGGCAATTGCAGATGATAAAAAAGATTCGGCCAGGGGAATGGAAATGGGAGTATCAGAAAAGACTGCATCGGCAGGAAGAAAAAGTCAACCAGCACAGGCTGGCAAAAAAAGTTCAAAAGGAAAATCATCGCGACGGGGACCTGCGAAGGGATAGCCCATTTATTCACGAATTCAATTGATCAATTATTTCATTCATGCATTCTTTCACCGCACTCTCCGAAAAATTCAACCAGCATTTCAAAACCAGGCATTTTCCTGGTTCACCATCTTCGTTATATGACCCTGCTGATTATTTTCTTGGCCTTGGAGGAAAGCGAATCCGGCCTGTTTTATGTTTAATGGCCAATGAATTGTTCGGTGAAATCAGTGAAGATGCTTATGCTGTAGCTACCGCCATTGAACTGTTTCATAATTTCAGCCTCATTCATGATGATATCATGGATAAAGCGCCTCTTAGAAGGGGGATGATGACCGTACATGAAAAGTATGGTTCATCAACTGCCCTGCTGGCGGGTGATGTGATGCTGGTGGCCGCCTATGATTACCTGGCTAAAGTGGATGGAACTTATATTCATCGCATTTTGCGACTGTTCAATCAAACTGCCCGGGAAGTATGTGAAGGGCAGCAACTGGATATGGATTTTGAAAAATTTCAGCAGGTATCACTCGATGAATATATTCATATGATTGCCTTGAAGACCTCAGTGCTCATTGCGGCCAGTCTCAGGATGGGTGCCATTCTGGGCGGTGCTGGGGAAGGCAACCAGGACCATCTTTATGAATTTGGAAAGAACCTGGGAATTGCTTTCCAGGTGCAGGACGATTACCTTGATGCCTTTGGAGATCCGGAAAAATTTGGTAAGCAGGTAGGAGGGGATATCC
>JAEWIW010000220.1 GCA_023386855.1 Bacteroidota bacterium
GCAGTTCGCTCAGGTCGTACTCCTGCTGGCTGATTCCGTTGATCTTTAAAAGTTCTTTCTGGCGTTCTGCCGTTTTTTCGGCTATCGATAATTGAACCTGTAATTTCTTTAGCTGTGCCTGCAGGTCGCCATCAAATAATTTTACCAAAACAGTTCCTTTGTTCACATACCTTCCTTCAGGAATATTCACCGACACTACGCGACCGGAAATCTCTGGCCTGATCTCCGTGTTTTCATAAGGCATCAGGCTACCTGCCACTTCGATATTTTCACTCAATACCCTGCTTTTTACAATGAATCCCTGCACCTGTAATGGTGCGTTTCTTTGTGGAGCTTTGCCAGCTACCGGTGCACCGGTATTCTTTTTATCCTTGCAGGAAATAATAGCAATAGAGGTCAGCAAAATCAGGGGAGCCAGGAGTTTTGGTTTCAGCATATAGTTTGGCATTACATTTTATTGCCGGGCGAAAATAAATTATTGGAACATGCCATCATACTAAATTAATATGAATGGCCTGAACTTTAATAACCCCATTTTGACGACGCTGGTTGTATTTACCTGCTGATGACCTTTAAAGTTTTTTTGATGATATGTGCCTTGCTTATCAACTCATTCCTGTCAGCTCCCAGGATGGTAATATGTCCCATTTTTCTACCGGGCCTGGTTTCTTTTTTTCCATAAAGATGAACAAACACTTTATCCATGGCCAGTACTTTTTCCAGGCCTTCATAGTGCGCCGGGCCTGAAAATCCTTCCGCTCCCAAAACATTGACTATTGCTGCAGGCTGAATATGATCCGTACATCCAAGGGGATAACCCAGCATGATCCTCCATAACATATCAAACTGGGAACTGTAATTGGCTTCAATCGAATGATGCCCGCTGTTATGAACCCTTGGTGCTGTTTCATTAACCAGTACATCACCATTTCGATCTATAAACATTTCTACTGCAAACAGTCCTGCACTATTTAATCCTTTAACCACCATCAGGGCAAGGGCATTGACCTTTTCTATCGTGGTATTGTCGAGCTCTGCAGGGCTGATCTGGAAATCCAGCAAATTCAGTTCAGGGTCAAAAACCATATCTACCGGGGGATATACCATGGTATTCCCATCCTGCCCAACAGCAACAATAACGCTGATCTCTTTTTCAATATCCACCATTTTTTCCAGCACCGAAGGATGTTCAAATCCCTTATCCAGTTCTTCTTCGGTACGGATCACCTGAACACCACGGCCATCGTATCCACCTGTTGCCAGTTTATGTACCGCGGGTAATAAGTGTATGTTTGACGATAATTCTTCTTTTGAATGGGTGATCTCGAAATCAGCGGTAGGTGCTCCTGCCTGGTGGTAATATTGTTTTTGAAGGATCTTGTTCTTGATGATTTTCAGTGCCGCAGGTGAAGGAACAACTTTTACACCTTCCTGTTCAAGTTTCTGCAATGCTTCGTCATTCACCGATTCAATTTCAATAGTGATAGCGTCGAGCCCCTTTCCAAATTGATATACGGCTTCAAAATCCCTGATATCTCCTTTTATAAAATGATGGCACAAATGCGCTGAAGGGCATTCTGCATCGTTCTCCATGATATAAGTTTCAACGGGGTAGTTCGCGGCTGCCTGTAATAGCATTCTGCCCAACTGTCCGCCTCCAAGAATTCCGATCCTGCGCATGAAATGATTTTGCGCAAAAGTAGTGATTATGAAATTTCCTAACTTGTAATGGTAAAACCTTTGCCATGCAACCGACCAGTCTTGCCACCCGTACCCGTACTCAAACCGATTTTCTTCCCCTGCTTGGAACCGATCATATTGAATTTTACGTAGGTAATGCACGCCAGGCCGCACACTTTTATAAAAGCGCTTTCGGCTTCCGCTCGCTCGCTTACCGTGGTCCTGAAACAGGCCACCGTGATGCAGTAAGCTATGCTGTACAACAGGAGAAACTTATATTCGTATTTACTTCTTCACTTCATTCCTCGGGTACTATTGCGGAACATGTGAACCGCCATGGCGATGGTATTCATGCGCTGTCCCTTAGAGTTGAAGATGCGCGAAAAGCCTGGGAAGAAACAACTACCCGTGGTGCAAGATCTTATATGGAACCTGTTGAAGGCCGGGATAACCATGGCAATGTGGTTATCAGTGGTATTCATACTTATGGGGATACCGTTCATCTTTTTATAGAAAGAAATAATTATGATGGCGTGTTTTTGCCTGGATTCACAACCTGGACTTCTAATTATAACCCTGGGCCCACAGGACTGAAATATGTTGATCATTGTGTTGGCAACGTTGGCTGGAACCAGATGAATAAATGGGTCAAATTTTATGAAGATGTGATGGGATTTAGAAATATCCTCAGCTTTGATGACAATGATATTTCCACTGAATATTCAGCCCTGATGAGTAAGGTGATGAGTAACGGCAATGGATATGTGAAATTCCCGATCAATGAACCGGCGGAAGGAAAGAAAAAATCGCAGATCGAAGAATACCTTGAATTCTATGAAGGTGAAGGTTGCCAGCATGTGGCCATGGCAACAGATGATATTGTACAAACCGTTACCAGTCTATATAACAGGGGAGTAGAGTTCCTTAAAGTGCCATCTTCCTATTATGATGATCTGGTACACAGGGTAGGAAAGATTGATGAGGACCTGGAGCCTCTGAAAGAATTGGGCATACTGGTTGACCGTGATGATGAAGGCTACCTGCTGCAGATTTTTACTAAGCCGGTGCAGGACAGGCCCACCGTGTTTTTCGAGATCATCCAGCGGAAAGGAGCAAAAAGTTTCGGGAAAGGAAATTTCAAAGCGCTGTTTGAAGCCATTGAAAGAGAACAGGAAAAAAGAGGAAACCTTTAATTATTAACAGTTTGAGCCGAAATGTGGAAAGGATATTGATACCCTGTATACTGCATTTTTCCTAATTTTAACGCCAGGTAGAACATAACCCATTAAAACCTGCGTTGATGATATCTTGTAAGGGCCTGTGTATGTTTAGAAATCTTCTTGTTGTACTGCTTTTTCTTTCTTTTACTGGTAACGCCCAGAACGCTTTGTCGACCTTCAGTTTTATCGACTACCAGCGAACTTTCCCGCGCATCAGTGAAGCATTGAAAAAAAAGGAAGATACCCTTATGAAACAGTTCAGGGCAAAGAATCTTCCATGGCCTGTAAAATCTATTTACCTCCGTTCCTTTAAATATGATAGCCAGCTTGAAGTATGGGTTCGTTATAACCAGGGTGAAAAATATCGCCTGTTCAAAACCTATAAAGTTTGCGCATTGGCCGGTTCCCTTGGTCCAAAGAGAATGCAGGGCGATTACCAGGTGCCGGAAGGATTTTATTATATCAACGAATTCAACCCCAGGAGTGCCTATCACCTGAGCCTTGGACTGAACTATCCGAATAATTCAGACAGGATCCTGAGCGACAGCCTTCAGCCGGGTGGTGATATTTACATCCATGGCAGCTGTGTTACTACCGGATGTATTCCCATTACCGATAACCAGATCGAAGAACTTTATATCCTGGCAGCCCATGCCAGGAACCAGGGGCAGGAATTTATCCCCGTGCATATTTTTCCTGTTCAGTTCAACAACCAGCGCAGTGTCAATTACCTTAACCGCTATCTTAAGGATTTTCCTGAATACCGCCCGCTTGTTTCCGAGCTGAAAGAAGCTTACGAGTTTTTTGAAAAAACCAGGAGGGTGCCTGTTGTGATGGTCAACCGCGATGGCAGGTATGTTCTTGATGGAACCATCAGGCCCGAAGATGAAGTGCAGGTAGCCAGTATCCCGGTACCGGTAAAAAAAGAACGCCCACGCAAGGAATTCAGTGAAGATGAACTGGCCCGGTCGGTGGATAAGCTTCCTTCCTACCCGGGAGGTAATGTGGCATTCCAGGAATTTATCGACCGGATGAGCAGGGAAATGATCTCTTACCTTGATAAGGATCAGAAGAAAACCTTTATCCTCATGGATTTTATTATCGACAAGGATGGCAAACCAGCATATGCCAAAGTACTCAATGGGGGTAACGACAAATTGAATGAAAAGCTTGAGTTGGAATTTGAAGCCATGCCTTTGTGGACACCTGCCAGGAAAGGGGAGCAAACGGTAGCCATGCGGCTTAAACAATCCATCGTGATAGAGAAACCGGAAGCAGTAAGCCTAGATAGTTTTACCGGCAGTAGTAATTAGTTTTACCGGCAGTAGTAATTAAGAATCTGTTATAAGTAAATTAAAACCATTATTTTCGCCGAAAATTTTTAATAAAGATGGAGACTCAAAAAAGATCAAGAGGAATGTACTGGCTTCTTTTCTTTGCTTCCTGCCTTGCTTTCGTTCTGGCATTCATGTTTAAAGGAGAAGTGCTTACCCTGACATTGCCTTTCGTTTGTACTTTCTTCGTGCTGGCAATGGATATCATTTAATTTGCCCTCACATAATCATCATATTGCTTAAGCCTGGGACTTCCAGGCTTTTTTCCGTTACTCCCTGAACTCCTGCATAAACTATTGTGTAATTTGTACACTTTGTAATACATTCGCTGAACTAGATTCTAATTGCGATATGAGAATAGATTTTTATATAAGGTTTGGAACAATTCCGGGTCAGACAATCGAATTATTGGGGAATATACCGGAACTGGGAGGGGGTAATCCATCTGCTGCACTGAAACTTACCTATTTCAATGCGCAGTTATGGCATGGATCCATTGAACTTAAAGGAAATACAGAACAGATTGAATACCGGTATTATTTAAAAACTGCGGGGGGGTTATCGATCCCCGAAGGGGGCAGGCCAAAGGTCATTAACCTCAAAACATTATCCATTGGTCATCTACAGGTTTTCGACACCTGGAATCATGCCGGTGAATTTGAGAATGTTTTTTATACCGCTCCCTTCCAGCAGACGCTCCTAAAAAATAACCATGCAAAGGTCAAGGCCAA
>JAEWIW010000224.1 GCA_023386855.1 Bacteroidota bacterium
CTTTCAGGATGGTTGTGATCCTGGCAAGGCGATGAACCACGGTTTGCAATTGCGGTGAATTATCATTGACCGGTTTTTCAAGCAACCCCGCAATGGATTCTGCTTCGTGAAGCAGTTCCTTGAACCAAAGTTCATAGGCCTGGTGGATAACAATAAACAGCATCTCGTCGTGCGCGGGCCTGTTCAGCCTGTTGCTCTCGGGATACTGGGCGTCAAGTATTTTATCCAGTTGAAGGTAATCGCTGTAATGAACCATGACAGGCATTTTAGTTGGTCTATGATCAGAATTCGTATCCAATATCCTTTCGGTAATACATTCCTTCATAGCTGATCTGTTCCAGCACCTTCCTAGAAGCTGCCACAGCTGCCGGAATGGAATCTCCGAAGGAAGTCACACATAACACCCTTCCACCACTGGTGACAAGTTTTTCATCCCGGGTAGTGGTTCCTGCATGAAAGAGGATGCTGTTGCCAGTGTCCTGGTCGGCCCCGCTGATCTCGAAACCTTTCCGGTAATCACCAGGGTAACCACCACTGACCGCCATTACCGTACAGGCAATACGCGGATCATGTTCAATCGAAATGGAATCAAGTCGTTGTTCCGCGGTAGCCTGGAAAAGTTCCACCAGGTCATTCTTCAGCCTGGGGATCACCACTTCAGTTTCCGGGTCGCCCAGGCGGCAATTGTATTCAATCACAAAAGGTTCGCCATTAACACGGATCAGTCCAAAAAAGATAAAACCCTGGTAAGGGATATTTTCTTCAGCAAGACCATTCACAGTCGGCTTAATGATCCTTTCTTCGACCTTTTGCATGAAAGCTTCGTCAGCAAAGGGAACGGGGCTAACCGCTCCCATCCCGCCCGTGTTATTGCCGGTATCTTTTTCTCCAATTCTTTTATAATCCTTGGCCTCGGGAAGGATGACGTAATTTTTTCCGTCGGTTAGCGCAAAAACACTCAGTTCAATACCATCCAGGAATTCTTCGATCACCACTTTTCGACTGGCTTCACCGAACTTATTCTGCAGGATCATATCCCTGTATTCCTTGATGGCTTCCTCGTGCGAAGCGCAGATCACCACGCCCTTTCCGGCCGCAAGTCCATCCGCTTTCAACACTACCGGGCACAACTGGTTCTTGATAAAAGCTATTCCTTCTTCGAAATTTTCCTGTGAAAATTCGGCGTAAGCAGCGGTGGGGATCTGGTGACGAAACATGAACCGCTTGGAGAAAGCCTTACTTCCTTCCAATTGCGCTCCATCGGCTGAAGGCCCAATTACCTGGATATTTTTAAGTTTGTTACTATTTCTAAAATGATCAGCGATTCCTTTTACCAGGGGCTCTTCGGGGCCTACTACAACCATGTCCATATTATTATCAAGAACAAACCTGGATATTGCATCAAAATCAGTTGTCTTCAGGGGTACATTGGTTCCGCAATTGGCAGTACCGGCATTTCCCGGGGCAATAAAAAGTTGACCGCAATTCGGACTCTGAACCAGTTTTCAGGCCAGTGCATGTTCGCGGCCGCCGGAACCAAGCAGTAGGATATTCGTCATGTTTTATAAATGTAAGGGGCGAATTTCGGCATATAACCCTGTATTATCCAAAACTTTCGATATAGAACGGTAAGGGTCAATTCAATTAATCGCTATTTTGCCAAGATAACTAAACGACTATAATTAGCCTATATGAGTCAAATTGCTCCTCAACACATTCCTGATACCGTTGAAACAGGTAGAAAAGGTCATCCCAAAGGTTTAAATGTGCTGTTTGCCACCGAGATGTGGGAACGATTCAATTTCTACGGCATGCGTGCCCTGTTAACCCTGTTCCTGGTAAATGCCCTGGCCTTCTCCATGCCGCAGGCTTCCGTGATCTATGGCGGGTTCCTGGGTTTATGTTATCTCACCCCCATGCTGGGTGGTTATATTTCGGACCGTTTTCTGGGCAACAGGCTCTGTATTATTCTTGGTGGACTCACCATGGCCATCGGGCAGTTGATGTTATTCTTTTCGGCCAGCACCTATAGCAGCAACCTGGATTTTTCAACTGCCATGATGTGGGCGGGACTCGGTGTAATCATTGTAGGTAATGGTTTTTTCAAGCCCAATATCTCTTCGATGGTTGGGCAGCTCTATGGCAAAGGCGATAACCGTCTCGATTCCGCTTTCACCATTTTTTACATGGGTATCAACGTTGGTGCTTTTTTAGGAATGACTATCTGCCCACTGCTTGGAGATGTTAAGCTGGATGATGGAACACGCGTGGTATCAGCATTCAAATGGGGATTCCTTGCAGCCGGCTTGGCCATGTTCCTGGGCACCGTGATCTTTTATTTCCTGAAAAATAAATACGTGGTTTCGCCCGATGGATCCGCTGTAGGTGCGTGGCCAAAAATTGTTCATACCGAGAACAGTGAAGATTCTACCAAGGTAACTTTCAGCCAGACCTCTATCATTGCTTCCATAGCGGTTTTTATAGGACTGGTAATCCTTTTTCACTACCTATCCATTAGCCCTGAAAGCAACTGGGTTAGTCATTGGGTTTACCCCGTGATCTATGCATCAGGTTTAACACTGGCGGGCCTGATCCTGACCGATAGCAGCCTGACCAAGATTGAACGTGACCGGATCATTGTGATGTACTTTGTAGCTTTCTTCGTGATCTTTTTCTGGGCCTGTTTTGAGCAGGCTGGTTCATCGCTGACCTTTATTGCGGATAACCAGACCGACCGCAGGCTGTTTGGATGGAATATGCCTCCCAGCTTTATCCAGAATGCCAATTCATTGTTCATTATCATATTTGCGCTACCCTTCAGCTGGATGTGGCTGAAGCTGTCGCAAAAGAACCTGGAACCCATGTCGCCGGTAAAACAATCCATCGGTTTGGGATTATTATCACTGGGCTTCCTGATCATTGCCTTCCAGGTAAAAGACCTGGGAACTACCGGCAAGCTGGGGGTGATCTGGCTGATCGTAATGTACCTGTTTCATACGCTTGGAGAATTGTGTTTGTCACCTATCGGTTTATCGCTGGTAGCCAAGCTGGCCCCGAGAAAATTCAGTTCACTGCTGATGGGAGTTTGGTTCCTGGCCAATGCCGCAGGATATGCGCTGGCAGGAACTTTGGGCTCAGTATTGCCTCCAACGGGCGAAGCTTATAAAGCAGCCGGTGAGAAAGGGATCAATCTCGAAGGAGTACTGAACGGATCTGTAACACCATCGGCCGAACAGCTTGGAATATTGAAAGAGCTAAAGATCCCGAATACCTATCCCACTTTCGCAGGCTTCAGTATCACTAACCTTTTTGAGTTCTTCATGATCTTCGTGATTCTGCCTGGTGCAGCTGGAATAATTTTATTCCTGTTATCGGGATGGTTGAAGAAACTGATGCATGGAGTGAAGTAGAAAGTTGTTAGTTATTAGTGATTAGTGATTAGTTTTTCCTTGTCACTAATCACTAGTCACTAATAACTATTTCCTATATTGCTGAATGGCTGAGAAACATCTAACCCCTTATGTTCCTGCCGATAAGCAGGTGCGCGAACTTACTGTTAAGTCTATTTTAGTAGGATCCTTATTCGGGATCATCTTTGGAGCGGCAACAGTATACCTTGCATTGAAAGCCGGTCTTACGGTGAGTGCTTCAATACCCATTGCAGTTATCGCTATTACCCTAGGAAGAAAGTTTCTCAAGACAACCATCCTCGAAAATAACATCATTCAAACCACGGGTAGCGCAGGTGAAAGCATTGCCGCCGGCGTGGCTTTTACACTTCCTGGATTTCTATTCCTGAGCTCTCCCGACAGCGCTTCCTATTTTAATTATCTCACCATCCTGATCCTTGCCATCGTAGGTGGCCTGCTCGGCACTTTGCTGATGATCCCTTTAAGGAAAGCCCTGATCGTCAATGAACATCATAATCTTCCCTACCCCGAAGGTACCGCATGTGGAGATGTATTGAAAGCCGGTGAAAAAGGGGGTGATTTTGCCCGGACCGCTTTCTGGGGGCTTGGTGTAGCCTTTACCTATGCCCTGCTACAAAAAGTGATTCACTTTATTGCTGAAGTGCCCACCATGGCCACCAGTAAGCTCAATAAATTTTTTCCTGCCGCACAGGTCAGCGGGGAAATCACCCCTGAATACCTGGGCGTAGGTTATATCATAGGTCCACGCATCGCAGGTGTGCTGGTAGCAGGCGGCGTACTGAGCTGGCTGGTCTTTATTCCCCTTCTTGCCACGATCGTTCCCTCTGATATAATTGCCAGTCAACTGGTGAAGCTTGGCTACCTGGTATCCATCACCGAAGCAGGGGGGCAGGGCAACTGGAACCCCGCTACCCACAGCTTTGAAAATTATTCTACTGCCATTTATTACGCCTTCATCCGCCAGATCGGTGCAGGAGCCGTTGCCGCAGGTGGTATTATCACGCTGGTCAAAACCATTCCCACCATCATTAAATCCATCCGCTCCAGCGTGGCTTCCATTAAAGGAAACGGGATCGATACTGAAAATAAAACGCTCAGGACAGAACGCGACCTGGGGATCAAAGTAGTTGGACTGGGCAGCCTTGGACTGGTGATCCTGATCACCCTTTTGCCGCAGATACCTGGCGACAGCTTTCTTCAAAAACTTCTTATCGGTATCCTGGTGGTGATCTTCGGTGCCCTCTTCGTTACCGTTTCATCAAGGATCGTGGGTTTGATAGGATCTTCTAATAACCCCATCAGTGGCATGACCATCGCCACGGTGATGGGAACAAGCCTGATCTTTTTAAGTGTTGGCTGGACAGGCCAGGCCTATGAACCACTCGTACTGGTAGTGGGTGGAATGATCTGTATCGCTGCTGCCAATGCGGGAGCAACCTCCCAGGATCTTAAGAGCGGTTATATTGTTGGGGCAACGCCAAGGAACCAGCAGATCGCTTTATTCGTTGGCGCAATCGTATCCAGTATCGTGATCGGGCTTACCATAAAATTCCTCGACAGGCCCACGGCCGAAATGGTAAGCAATGGCATCACCCATGCTATTGGCTCCGAAAAATACCCGGCACCACAGGCCACTTTAATGGCAACACTGATCAAGGGAATACTTTCACAAAACCTCGACTGGCAATTTGTTTTCGTGGGAATGTTCCTGGCGATCGTAATGGAACTGTGTGGTATTAAATCTTTAAGCTTTGCCGTAGGCGCTTATCTTCCCTTATCCACTACCCTGCCCATTTTCATTGGCGGTGCCGTCAAAGGATTGGTGGATCTCAGGAAAGGCAAAGCAGAGAGTACAGAAGAAGAAGAACTCGGCAAAGGAAATCTTTTCGCAACAGGTCTTGTTGCCGGGGGAGCAGTGGCTGGCGTACTGATCGCCTTCCTGGCAGGTTCCGATACGGGAGCCAGGTTCCTTGCAGCGGTCAACCTGGAACCAACACTTGAACATGCAATAGGACAGGGAGGTTACTATCTTTTAGGCGTGCTATTTTTTGCGGCAATGGCCTTTATACTATACAGGATCGGGAAGATGTAAGTTGATCAGTTCATCTTAAAAGGAACGATCATTTCAAAAACGGGAATGTTCACTTCAAAACTGGATTTATCATGAAGATTTTCCATGATATAGAGCCCATGCATTTTTCCCATTTCAGAATGAAGATTGCATCCGCTTACATACTGGTATTTTTCGCCCGCCTGGAGCGTTGGCTGAACGCCTACTACACCCTCTCCTTCCACTTCGCGGTTGGTACCATTGCTGTCAACAATATACCAGTGCCTGCGATGAAGTTTAACGGGAAAACTGTTGTGATTTTCGAGTGTAATGCGGTAAGCAAACATGAATTCACCCGACACAGCATTTGAATAATCAGGCTGGTAGAACGTTTCAACACTCACCTCGATCCCTTCTGAAATTTTCGATACCATGCGGTTTATTTGAAGTAAAAGTAAAAAAAATCTTTCCCTGGCTTATCTCTTCTTACAAATAAACAGGAAATCGAAATTCCCTTTCCTATTTTTGCTGTCCAAATGTACTTAAAACCAAATGTATATGAAAATAGCAGTAGCCAAAGGTGACGGCATCGGCCCGGAAATCATGGATGCCGTATTAACGGTATTCAGGGCCAGCAAGGTTCCCCTGGAATACGAGTTCGTGGATATGGGTAAATGGGTTTTTGATAAAGGCTATTCCAATGGTATGACCCCCGAGGCGCAGCAAACCATTGAATCATTGGGCGTATTGTTCAAGGGCCCTATGGAAACACCAAAAGGCAAAGGCGTTAAGAGCGTTAATGTAACGGCAAGAAAAACCTGGAACACTTATGCCAATAAAAGAACCTTCCAGACCCTTCATGGTGTGGATACTGTTTTTTCAAAGGCAGGTATTCCCATCGATATCACTATTGTAAGAGAAAATATTGAAGACACTTATGGTGGAGTGGAACATATGCTTACGCATGATGTTGCGCTCAGCAGGAGATTTATCACCAGGCCCGGAAGCATGCAGGTGATACGTTACGCGTTTGAAATGGCACGCAAGAAAAATGCACGTCGCATTACCTGTGGTCATAAGGCCAATATCATGAAGCTTACCGATGGTCTTTTCCTTGAATGTTTTTATGAAGTGGCCAGGGAATACCCCGACCTGCATTCCGATGATATCATTGTTGATGATCTTGCCATGAAACTGGTGGTTCGCCCACACGAATTCGATGTGGTTGTACTTACCAACCTGCAGGGAGATATCATCTCTGATCTCTGCGCTGGACTTGTAGGTGGTTTAGGCTTTGCTCCATCGGCGAATATTGGTGATCATATTTCCATCTTTGAAGCGGTGCATGGAACAGCACCTGATATTGCAGGAAAAAACATAGCCAATCCCACGGCCTTATTGCTTAGCGGGCTTTCCATGCTGCGACATCTTGGTTTTATGGAAATCGCAGGTGTTATTGAGAATGCATTATTGTACACGCTTGAATCGGGGGTTAGAACCGGTGACTTTGGCGACAAATCAAAACCTGCATTAAATACAACAGAATTTGCACAGGCCATCATTAATAATTTTGGAAAAAAGCCTGAACTCAATGCAAGACCTGATCTTCCCAATACTGCTTCATCATGTACCATAGTGGATCTTGAAAAGAACGCGATGATGGTATCGAATGAACCTTTGCAGGAAAAGATCGTTGGAGTGGATATGTTCATTGAAAGTGAAGAGCAACCTGAGGCGATCGCGAAGAAATGCCAGCGCCATGCCGGGGTAAAATTCAACCTTGTTAACATCAGCAACAGGGGTACGCAGGTTTGGCCAACAGGATCTGTTTATACTAATCTTGTGAACCAGTATAATGTGCGGTTTGAATCTATTGATACCCTTCCGCTCAACCAGCAGGATATCCTGGGATTATATGTTAGCCTTAGCGGTGATTTCAGGATATGTTCTTCAGAAACCTTATTGATGTGGGGCGATAAAAGAGCTTATAGCCTGGCCCAGGGACAATGATTTTCAGACCCCGTGGCACGGGGGCGTGGCACGCCCCCGTGCCACGGGGTCAAATCAACCGGCTTTTTTGGTTTGCACATACCCGTTCTTCAAAAGGTATTGCAGCACTTTATCCCGGTGATCGCCCTGGATGATCATTTCGCCATCTTTCGCAGATCCGCCGGTTCCACAATTATTTTTCAGGGCTTTCGCCAGTTTTTCCAATTCTTCCACAGGCCCCCGGAAACCTCTCACCACTGTAGCCGTTTTTCCTCCACGATGCCTGGTTTCCAGCCAGATCCTTAACACCTGTTCCCCGGGTGACAACAGTTCTTCATTTTCCGCGTCTTCTTCCACCCTGAAATTGGGGTCGGTACTATACACCAGGGGACTGCTATTCCCCGGACGCTTTTTCTTACTCATAACCATTAAAGAATAATGTGATAAAATTAATATGCGGATACCTGTTTACACCAACAATGCTTTCAAACTGAGATCAAGGCTTTTTGCCTGGTGGATCAATGCACCTACACTAACAAAAGTAACACCGGTACCTGCATAGGCTTCTATATTATCAAGGTTGATTCCACCACTGGCTTCTGTTTCATAACGGCCATCTATAAACGAAACTGCTTCACGTACCTGTTCAACCGTAAAATTATCGAGCATGATCCTGTCAACCTTTCCATTGGCCACCACTCTTTTTACTTCTTCAATGCTGCGTGTTTCCACTTCAATCTTCAATCCCTGTTTATCTTTCTGAACATAGTGCCATGCAAGATCAATAGCTTTTTCCAACCCGCCGGCATAATCAATATGATTATCCTTCAGCATGATCATATCATATAATCCCATACGATGATTCAACCCACCACCAATCCTTACCGCTTCTTTTTCAAGCAACCTGAAATTCGGTGTGGTTTTCCGTGTATCAAGAATCTTCGTTGTATAATCCTTTAGCTTTTCCGCGTAAGTATGGGTAAGGGTTGCAATACCACTCATTCGCTGCATGCAATTCAGCACAAGCCTTTCACAGGTAAGAATGGTATGAATGGATGCAAATACTTCAAAAGCTGTTGCACCGGCCTGCATGAATTCACCATCTTGTTTATGTGCATTAAAAATGACCTGCGACTCTCTACGCCTGAATATTTTTTCTGCCACTTCAACACCTGCAAGAATTCCATCCTGTTTGATCTTTAATATCGCCTTCCCTTTTGCATCGGAAGGGATACAACATAAAGTGGAATGGTCCCCATCACCAATATCTTCTATCAATGCCTGGTCGATCAATAAATTCAACTGCTCATCAAAAGATTTCATGGCACAAATCTAGCTTATGTTTGAATGAATGAGGTATTAGCATAAAAAATAAAGGCCATGCATGGAGCATAGCCTTTATTCAATTTGATGTTCAGTTGCATAACAATGCAAGCTGGTTATTGTCATTTATCGGATTGAAAAGCAATTTCCTGTACCACCTGGTCTTTTCCCTTCATTTTCATATACAACTTCGTTCTGAAATTGCCATTCTTTGTTTGCAGCAGGCCAATACAGAACTGCGAACCATTGGTTTCACCGGAATGCTTAACCGTAAAACCTTTTACAGGGTTTTCACGGAAGAATTCCCTCAATACCATTTCAGCCTGGTTACGGCTATAGTTATCTGTTTTATCCGGGAGGGAAACATCCACCCGTGAATCGAAATATTTTGCGAGCTGGCTTGAATTACCGGACTTTAATGCACTGATGACCTGGTCGATAGAATATTCAGGCCTGAAGGACATCAGGAAAAAAGCGAACCCTGCAATGGCAAACCCTAAAAATTTTTTCATGGTTATGATTTACGTGAGCTGTTTGGCTAAAAACATGCCAATTTACTACAGCTTTTCCCTAAAATAAAATCGACCCTGTTAATTGTCTTACCTTTGCGGGCGTCTATAAGAATTTTAACACACATCGTCAATTATCATGTCTTCAAAAAAGGTCATCCTCGTAATTATGGACGGCTGGGGACTCGGACAGGTTCCTGCCTCAGATGCAATCCGCCATGCAAACGTCCCTTTTGTCAGTTCATTGTACAGCCAGTACCCCAATTCAACCCTGGTAACCTGCGGTGAAGCTGTAGGACTGCCAGAAGGTCAAATGGGCAACTCCGAAGTGGGTCATCTTAACCTCGGTGCAGGAAGGATCGTTTACCAGGAATTGCAACGAATTAATGTTGCCGTTCGTGATGGTTCCTTTGCAAAAAACCCTTCCCTGCTAAATGCTATAAGCACTGCAAAAATCAATAATAAAAAACTTCACCTGTTGGGCCTTGTCAGTGATGGCGGTGTGCATTCGCATATCAATCACCTGATGGCCATCCTTGATGTATGTAAGGAACAGGGACTTGAAAAAGTATTTGTTCATGCTTTCACCGATGGACGTGATACCGATCCTAAAAGCGGGCTTGGATTTGTTTCCACCGTCCAGGAGCATATGAATAAAACTGTTGGAAAATTTGCAACCGTAAGCGGAAGGTATTTTGCCATGGACAGGGACAAGCGCTGGGAAAGAGTAAAGCTTGCCTATGACGCACTGGTTAATGGACTTGGAGAATATTCAGACAGCGCATTGCAGGCTGTCAGTCATGCCTATGCGAACAATATCACCGATGAATTCATCAAGCCCACCGTACTGAGAGAAAATGGCCACCCGGTTGCCCTGGTGGAGAACGGAGATGTTGCCATCTGTTTTAATTTCAGGACCGACCGTTGCAGGGAAATCACACAGGTGCTTACGCAAACGGATATGCCAGACTTTGGTATGAAGAAGCTTGATCTTCATTATACCACCATGACGGAATATGACAAAACATACAAGAATGTTCACGTCATTTTTGAAACCGATAACCTGAACAATACACTTGGTGAAGTATTGCAGGCAAATGGTAAAAAACAGATCCGCATCGCGGAAACTGAAAAATACCCGCATGTAACTTTCTTCTTCAGCGGTGGACGTGAAATGCCTTTTGAAGGCGAGAAAAGGATCATGGAGCCATCACCTAAAGTGGCAACTTATGATCTTAAACCAGAAATGAGTGCTGTTGAGATCACCGATGCTATTGTGCCTGAAATTGAACAGGAAACCAGTGACTTTATTTGCCTGAACTTCGCCAATGCTGATATGGTTGGACATACAGGTGTTTTCCCAGCTGCTATCAAAGCGGTTGAAACAGTTGATGCCTGTGTAAAAAGGGTTGTTACAGCTGCGCTGGAACATGGTTATACCGTTTTCCTCACTGCCGATCATGGCAACGCGGATTATATGATCAACAGCGATGGCACTCCCAATACTGCACATACGTTGAACCTTGTTCCTTTCTTCATCATTGATAAAGACTGGAAAGGAAATATCAAACCAGGTAAACTTGGTGATATTGCACCCACCATTCTAACCATGATGGGATTGCCCATACCAGCTGAAATGACGGGCAACGTGCTGATCTAAGCATTAAACATTTTCCATGAAAATATTTTTTTTCATGGCCGCTATCCTGGCAGGGTTTACAGTACCCGGCCAGGAGCCGGCCGACACCAGTATTCGAGAACAGGAACTGGAAGAAGTGGTCATTTCTGCCAACCGCTTTGCAGAAAAAAGAAAGAATATTGCCCAGCAGATCACGGTGATCAGTAACAGGCAGATCAGCACCATGAATGCACAGAATACCGGCGACCTGCTAATGAGCTCAGGTAAGGTTTTCGTTCAAAAAAGTCAACAGGGAGGAAGCAGTCCTGTCATCCGTGGATTTGAAGCAAGCAGGATACTCATTGTTGTAGATGGTGTTCGTTTGAACAATGCCATGTACCGGTCTGGCCACCTGCAAAACATCATTACTGTTGACCAGAATATGCTCGAAAGAGTGGAGGTGTTGTATGGACCGGCATCAACGATTTACGGCAGTGATGCGCTTGGCGGAGTGATTCATCTTCGGACCAGGATGCCCTCGTTGAGTAAGGATAAAATATTATTCTCGGGAAATGCCTTTGCACGTTACTCTTCTGCCAACAACGAAAAAACCCTGCATGCCGACCTTTCTGTAGCTGGTAAAAAACTGGCATCACTTACTTCTTTTACTTCGAGTGATTTTTCCGATATGAAGATGGGTAGTCATGATCATAAAGATTACCCGGGTTTTGGAAGGCGACAATCTTATGTACAGCGGGTAAATAACCAGGATGTAATAATAACCAATGAAGATGATCGCATACAAAGATTTTCAGGATATAAACAATGGGATTTTCTTCAAAAAATATTATTTAAACCTTCAGACCGCATTTCGCATACCCTGAACTTCCAGCTTTCATCTTCCGGGAACATACCGAGGTACGACCGGTTAACCGATATACGGAACGGCCAGCCAAGATATGCCGAATGGTATTATGGACCGCAGAACAGGAGTCTTATAGCATATGAATTCAATGCACAGCAATTACAAGCATTCTTCCAGGAAGCAAGGATTACCGCAAACTACCAGCATATACATGAATCGCGCCACCAGCGCGGCTTTCAAAGCAATATACTGGATAACAGGAAAGAAAATCTTGGAGTATATGCCTTTTCATTGGATGCAAGGAGAAAATGGAAAAACCATGAATGGAATATAGGCACCGATGCACAATGGAATGACCTGAATTCAACTGCATCCAGGAAGGATATCGTTTCTGGAAGTACAGGCAAACTCGATTCAAGGTATCCCGATGGAGTGAATTTCATGAATTATGCAGGTGT
>JAEWIW010000269.1 GCA_023386855.1 Bacteroidota bacterium
GTATTCCATCATTTTCAGCAATTCAATATTTGGCCTGAGCAGGATCGTATGTGCTTTTACTTTTTGTGAAAGTGGTGCGGATGCGTATACTTCTAATAATGGTCTTGCCTCCTCAGGGTCAATGGATAGTTCCTGGAGAATAGATTTGATTTTCGCTACCTCGGAAATCTTCTTTTCCACCATGGAAGCGCGATCATCTTTAGCAAGCCCCATTTTATAACTTAAGGGGGTTAACCGAAGGTCTGCATTATCCTGGCGGAGCAATGTCCTGAATTCTGCCCTGGAAGTAAACATCCTGTATGGTTCATCCGTACCCTTGCTGATGAGGTCATCAATTAGTACACCAATGTATGCTTCGCTTCTTTTCAGGATAAAGGGTTCCTTTCCCTGTATTTTAAGATGGGCATTAATACCTGCCATTAATCCCTGGCAGGCTGCTTCTTCGTATCCTGTAGTTCCATTGATTTGTCCGGCGAAAAATAAGTTTGATATAGCCTTGGTCTCCAGGTTATAATTTAGCTGGGTAGGTGGGAAATAATCATATTCAATAGCATAACCAGGGCGGAATATCCTTACCTGTTCGAAGCCTGGTACTTTCTTAAGAGCTTCAAATTGTACATCCTCAGGGAGGGAAGTTGAAAACCCGTTAACATAGATTTCAATGGTGCTCCAACCTTCTGGTTCGATAAAAAGCTGGTGCCGGTCTCTTTCTGCAAATCGATTGATCTTGTCTTCAATACTAGGACAATACCTTGGTCCTACCCCTTCAATTCGTCCCGAATACATAGGACTTCGATCGAAGCCGGTTTTCAGCGTGTCATGAACCGACTGGTTCGTATAGGTGATCCAACAACTCCTTTGTTGAATTGGCTTTTGAGTGGGTAAATAAGAGAAGCCCACAATTTCATCATCACCCTTTTGTTCTTCCATTTTAGAATAATTCAGGCTTCTTCCATCAATTCTTGGCGGTGTTCCTGTTTTCAACCTGTCACTTTGGAGCCCCAGGGCTACTAATTGTTCTGTTATACCGGTGGCGGCCTTTTCTGCGACCCTTCCTCCTCCAAATCTCTTTTCGCCAATATGGATCACCCCGTTGAGGAAAGTGCCGCTGGTAACGACAACTGCTTTTGAATGGATTTTATGTCCTAACCCGGTTATTACACCGCGGGCCTTACCGCCTTCCATGATGATTCCATTTACCATGTCCTGGTAGAAATCAACATTAGGTGTTTGTTCCAATTTCTCTCTCCACCTTGTGGCAAATTGCATCCTGTCGCTTTGCGCCCTGGGGCTCCACATTGCTGGACCTTTTGAACGGTTAAGCATACGGAACTGGATCATACTTTCGTCTGTGACAATTCCTGAATAACCTCCAAGTGCATCTATTTCGCGCACTATTTGCCCTTTTGCAATTCCTCCCATTGCAGGATTGCAGCTCATTTGGGCAATTGTTTGCATATTCATTGTTATCAGTAAAACCTTTGAACCCATGTTTGCCGCTGCTGCTGCAGCCTCACAACCGGCATGCCCGGCACCAACCACTATTACATCATATTGTTGAAACATCCTGCAAAAATACGACTAGGAAAAACTGAAAACTGAAAACGGAAAACAGAATTTTGATGTTCCACGTGGAACCTTGATTTTAATTATGGTATTGAAATAGTAGGATGATATTTAGAATAACTACGTGTTCTAGAAACTAAGTGTTGGTATATTTTGCCCAGGACGTTGCCGGGATTCCTGATGATTTATTCAAGATAAATTCTATGGGTTTGCAATCTTTCATAAAGTAGAGTGTTCCACGTGGAACAAAACGGAACTTTTTCCTTCCATTGAGTTTCGTATGTTTTGAAGGTGTTATGTTCCACGTGGAACCTCCTATTCAAGCTATACAGTTTTCATGCTGTTTTCAGTATTCCGTTTTCAGTATTCCATTTTCAGTATTCCATTTTCCTAAATATTCATCTTCCTTCTTCCTCATTAATTCGATTTCTTTTGTTGTCTTGTCTAGGTACCCACAAAGGTGAAGCGCCCCGTGGAAGATTACCCTTAATAATTCCTGGTTCCTGTTAACTTTAAAATCCCTGGCATTCTCTTCTACCCTGTCCATACTGATATAAATTTCTCCAATTATAGGCTCCCCTTCCTGGGAATAAGGAAAGGTGATGATATCCGTATGATAATCGTGCTGGAGAAACTGCCGGTTGATTTGCAAAAGGTATTCGTCGGAACAAAACACGTAATCCAGGGTATTGAGGGGAATATTTTCCATCTCAAACAGTTTCACCAGGAACTGTTTGAGCCTTGTTTTCTGGTCAAACCTGAACTTTACACCATGGGAATGAAACTTAATAGATGGTTTAGCCTTGTTTTGCTTCATTTCCAAATTTCGTAACGAGTTATCGGAGTACCAAACTACTTTTGCATTACAATGAAACGATTATCACAGGTTAAACCAGGCCAGGTTGTTAAGATATTATCTTTTGAAAATACCGATCTATTTTTAAAGTTGATGGAAATGGGATGTGTACCTGGCGAATATGTAAAGGTAGAGCAGGTTGCCCCATTGGGCGATCCTATCTCTATTGCCGTGGCAGGATATAGTTTGAGCCTGCGTTTAAATGAAGCCGAAACGATTTTTGTTGAAGATGTAAATGGTTCGTTATGAAGATAGGCCTGTACTTTGGTTCATTCAATCCCATTCATCATGGCCACCTGATCATTGCAAATTTTTTCCTTTATAACACAGATCTTAAGCAGGTTTGGTTCGTTGTCTCCCCTCAAAATCCGCTCAAGCCTTCAAATGGATTGCTTAACGAGTACCAGCGTCTTTTTCTTGTTCAGCTGGCGGTTGAGAAAGAACCTCGACTAAAAGCTTCTGACATTGAATTCAGGTTGCCCCGTCCATCTTATACTATTGATACCCTAACCTATTTACAGGAGAAGTACCCCGAACATGAGTTTGTGGTGATCATGGGGAGTGATAGCCTTGAAAACATTCATCGCTGGAAGAATTATGAACAACTCCTTAAAAATTACCAGCTATTAATCTATGAACGCCCAGGCCATAAAATTGAGAAATTCTCTAATCATCCCCAGGTCCGTTTTATGAAAGCGCCTTTATTGGAAATTTCGGCTACACATATCAGGAATTGGGTAAAAGAAAATAAATCCATTAGGTTCCTGGTACCTGATAAGGTTTGCGAGGAAATTGAACGAAATAACTATTATCGGTCCTAATTCTTATATTTAATATCGATTAAAGTATTAAGAATCAAGATTTCCGGTTAATTAATAATGTAGCTTTCGATAAAAAATCCGGCAGATGGTCCTGCTCAGGCACATTCCCTTTTTAAAAAAAGTTTTTCTGCATAGTCTTACTGCTTTCGGCGGTCCACAAGGTCATTATGCGATGATGGTAAAGACCTTCGTGAAGGGTCGACATGATGTTACAGAAGAAGAACTCCTGGAATACAATGGATTTTGCCAGCTTCTACCTGGTGCCTCTTCTACCCAGGTTCTTACACTGGTTGGATACAAACGCGGCGGTATCCCATTGGCCATTCTTACTTTATTGATCTGGATCCTTCCCGCCGCCTTATTGATGGGTGCTTTATCTTTTTTTGTGGGTTATATCGATAAAAAAGCCCTCCATGGCGATCTTTTTAAATTTATTCAACCCATGGCTGTTGGCTTCCTGGTATATGCCTCTGCCTCCTCTTTCAGGGTGGCTATTCATAACCAGATTACTAGGTGGATCTTTATGGTAAGCGGGCTGGCAACCTATTACTTTTTTAATTCTCCCTGGATATTCCCGCTTTTGCTGGTCCTTGGAGGAATGGCCACTAATATCAGCCAGAAACGTATACCTCAAAAGAGTATTCCTCCTAAAAAAATCAAGTGGGGAAATATCTGGTTATTTGCCTCCATTTTTATACTGGCAGGAACCTTAAGTGAACTGGCTAGAAAAAATGAATGGCCCAATAGGGCATCCTATAACC
>JAEWIW010000291.1 GCA_023386855.1 Bacteroidota bacterium
AAAACCTTTTCCGCAACCGTTTCAAAAGGTGGTGCCTTGGCCACCATTTCATGGGTGATACCGGTGAGCACCTGTATATATTGGGGAATGGGAGCTTTAGGCCGGACGAGGGTTTCAAAGCGCTCTATTACCGACTGTCCATCATGAACAAGGATAGCCAGTTCGGTGATATCATTGCCGGATGCATGCCCCCCGGTGGTTTCTATATCTACGATCGCATACATAAGAACCTTAAAGGTAAAATTATGAGTATCATTTTGCCAAATTTTTTAGGAATGTATAGGAAAAAAATTTAACGTTTCACATGGTTGTAATGATAAAAGTCCTATTTTTGAATCACCAACCTAAGCATTGAATCCAGGATACTACGAACCCTAACCGTTCCCCTGAAATCTCCAATATTCTTCATACCGCATCCAATCCTTTGAACTTTCCTTCAAATTAATTCGTAATTCCTCATTCAAACGTAACGTATGAAAAAGACTAATTCATTCCATTTCGGAGAAACTGCTAAGATCGCTTTGTTTGCCATCGGATTTGTAGCATTCGTCATGCTCCTGTCCTACCTCTACTGGTTTGTTCTCTAAAACCAGGACAGCAGGTGTGGCAACCGGGTTCCTGCTCAAGGGCGGGAAGTAATATCTTATTCCAATTTTTCTTACCGGCAACAGTCTTCCGTCATATTAGGTGACAATGCTTATTTTTGCCCTCCTGCAAAAAAGCATTGCAATAATAATTATATGGAACTGACCAAGAATTATGATCCATCGTTGGTGGAAGATAAATGGTATCATCACTGGAAAGAAAAAGGATACTTTAATAGTACGCCGGACGACCGGAAAGCCTTCACCGTTGTAATACCTCCCCCTAATGTAACGGGTGTGCTTCATATGGGGCATACCCTTAATGAAACTGTACAGGATATCCTTGTCCGTAAGGCCAGGATGAGCGGTTTCAATGCCTGCTGGGTTCCGGGCAGTGACCATGCATCTATTGCTACTGAAGCAAAGGTGGTGGATATGCTGAAGAAGGAAAAAGGGATCGAGAAATCCCAACTCAGCAGGGATGAATTCCTTCGCTATGCTTTTGAGTGGAAGGAAAAATACGGCAATATCATTTATCACCAGATTGAAAAGCTTGGCTGCAGTGTAGACTGGAACAGGGTTTCCTTTACCATGGATCCTGATTATTATAAAGCGGTGATCAAGGTATTTGTTGACCTGTATAAAAAAGGAATGATCTATCGCGGTGCCAGGATGATCAACTGGGACCCGGCCGCACAGACCGCACTTAGTGATGAAGAAGTTGAATACCGCGATGTTGACGGTTTCCTGTATTATGTTCGCTACAGACTGGTTGAAAAAGATGGAAGCCCATTGGCGGGTGAACCGCAATATATCCAGATTGCAACACAGCGGCCAGAAACCGTCATGGGTGATACGGGCATTTGTGTGAACCCCAATGATGAACGATATAAATCGCTTCATGGGAAATATGCACTGGTTCCATTGGTAAACAGGCCGGTGCCCATTGTATTTGATGATTATATAGATCCTGAATTCGGAACGGGTGCACTTAAAGTAACACCTGCGCACGATATCAATGATTATAATATCGGATTGAAATATAACCTTGAAGTCATAGATACCCTCAATGCCGATGGAACATTGAGCGAAGCTGCAGAAGTGCTGGTTGGAATGGAAAGGTTCAGGGCAAGGAAGGAAGTGGTGAAACTGCTGAAGGAGCAGGGCTTGCTGGTGAAAGAAGAAGCCTATAAAACAAGGCTGGGCTTCAGCCAGCGCAGTAATGCCGTTGTTGAGCCCCGTATCTCTACCCAGTGGTTTGTGCGTATGCGCAGTCTTGCGGATAAGGCACTTGCCGAAGTAGTGAATGGTAATATTGAAATTCACCCGGAAGAAAGGTTTCTTGCCACATACAAATACTGGCTGGAGAATGTAAAAGACTGGTGTATCAGCAGGCAGTTATGGTGGGGACAACGTATTCCGGCATATTATGATAACGATGGTAATTGCTATGTTGCAGAAACCCCGGAAGCAGCTGCAGCCCTTGCTCCAGGTAAAGAACTCCGGCAGGATGATGATGTACTCGACACCTGGTTCTCTTCATGGCTATGGCCAATGGAAGTGTTCAAAGGCATCACTTCTCCCAATAACCCCGAGATCAATTATTACTATCCTACATCCGTACTCGTTACAGGACAGGATATCATATTCTTCTGGGTGGCAAGAATGATCATGGCTGGAATGGAATACCGCCAGGAGAAACCTTTTGAACATGTTTATTTCACCGGCATGGTAAGAGATAAGCAGGGAAGAAAGATGAGTAAGAGCCTTGGCAATTCACCCGACCTGCTTAATCTTATAGAAAAATATGGCGCTGATGCCGTTAGGTTCGGGATCATGATCTCCGCTCCTGCCGGTAATGACCTGCTGTTTGATGAATCTTCACCCGACCAGGGAAAGTTCTTCAATAATAAATTATGGAATGCACTGAAGCTGGTGAAAATGTGGGAAGGAAGGCTTACTAATGGTGAATCCTATACGAATACTGCACAGCCTGAAGGCATTGAAATTCCTGAAGGTGATGTATCAGCATTTGCGAGCAACAGCCCGGGGATCCAGGCCGTTCCTGAAACTGAAGCAGAACATTTTGCCGTTCGCTGGTTTGCATCCAGGCTAGCAGAAGCAAGAATTGAATTCGAAAAACAGTTATCAGATTTCAAACTGAGTGAAGCATTGAAAAATGTTTATTCACTAATATGGGACGATTTCTGCAGTTGGTACCTGGAATGGATCAAGCCGGGATTTGAAGAACCAATGGACAGGGGATTATAT
>JAEWIW010000313.1 GCA_023386855.1 Bacteroidota bacterium
GGTTATAATCCCTTACCGTGCCATTGTAATAGCGCCTGCTCTGATTGATCTTTGTTTCCATTTCTTTTAAGTCGTTCTGGAGACTTAAAAAATTTGCATTGGCCTTAAGGTCGGGGTATTGTTCTGCAACAGCAAAGAAATCAAGTAATGCACGGTTCATTTCATTGCCCGCTTCCATCTGTTCGGAAGGTGTTTTGGCGGCCATACTCCTGCTTCGAAGACTTATCACTTTTTCAAGTGTTTTGCTTTCATGAATGGCATAACCTTTCACGGTTTCAACCAGGTTCGGTATCATGTCATTTCTTTGTTGAAGGAATGTTCCAATACCACTCCAGCCTTCTTTTACTAAAATCCGCTGGCGTGTAAGCCTGTTATAGATGATCACGAAAAAGAGCAGTACAAAGACCACAATTATTCCGACCAGAAGAATGTTTGACATCATGCAGGTATTTGGTAGGCAATTAATTTACTCATTTTGCCCGGTAAAAAAAAGGCCGGGATAAACTCCCGGCAATTTTATAAGCATGATATATCTGTTATGTATGTTCAACATCATGATTCAGCAAGTTGATCATCATCACGAATGTTCAGGAAGTATGAACATCACGAATGTTCAGCAAGAATTGAATCGATCCTGTTCAGCTGGTCCTGGTCGATAGCTGAAGCATGGGTTACCTTGATGAGTTCCTTTAATTGTTTAACCTTGCTAACACCCACAAGCACTGATGTGATCCTGTTGTCGCGCAGAAGCCAGCTCACGGCCAGTTGAGCGAGCGACTGGTCTCTTTCCTTTGCTATTGAATTGAGGGCTGATATCTTTTTAAGCAGGGCAGGGGACAGGGCGGAAGCTTCAATAGCGCCATTGCCTCTTTGCCTTGCGATCCTGCTGTCTTTAGGAATATCTTTTAAATATTTATCTGTAAGCAGTCCCTGTGCCAGCGGTGAAAAGGCAATGCATCCCACTTTCTTTTCCTGTAACACATCAAGCAAACCTTCTTCAGGTGTTCTCACCAGCATGGAATATTTGGGCTGGTGAATAAGGCATGGTGTGCCCATCGAGCGAAGCATATCAATGGCCTGTGCGGCAAAAGGTGCATCATAGTTGGATATTCCAACGTACAATGCCTTTCCCTGTTTTACGACCAGGTCAAGCGCTCCCATGGTTTCTTCCAGTGGAGTGGATGGATCATGACGGTGATGGTAAAAGATATCTACATGATCAAGACCCATTCGCTGCAGGCTCTGGTCAAGGCTTGCCACAAGGTATTTCTTTGAACCCCAGTCGCCATATGGCCCTGGCCACATGGTATAACCAGCCTTTGTGGATATGATCATTTCATCGCGGTATTCCGCCATATCCTTTTTTAATATCCTGCCAAAAGTTTTTTCTGCAGCTCCCGGGGGAGGACCATAATTGTTTGCGAGATCGAAATGAGTAATGCCATGATCAAATGCAAATCTTATGATATCCCTTGCATTGTCCGGCGAATCTGGTTCCCCAAAATTCTGCCATAAGCCAAGCGATAATACAGGGAGTTGAAGGCCACTATTGCCGCAGCGGCGGTATTGCATTTGTGAATACCTTTCTTCTGAAGCTGTATGCATAAGTAAAATAGTTGTACTATAAAGATAAAGACATAAGTCTTCATTAAATGAATGTTCTGATTCCTGATGAATTATAGGCTTCGCGGAATTCTTTTGGTGTGCAGTCTTTTTTCTTTTTAAAGATCCTGTTGAAATTCGACATGTTATTGAACCCGCATTTATACGCCACTTCATTGATGCTTTGCGTGGTATCGATAAGCATCCTTGATGCATGACCCAGTCTTATTTCATTGAGTGTATCCACAAATGTTTTCCCCGTCCTTATCTTGAAGAACCTGCTGAAGGAAACTTCAGTCATATTGGTAAGCTTTGCCGCTTCACTTAAATTCACTTCCTTATCAAAATTACGGTTCAGGTATTCCATTACCTTTTCAACACGACGGCTATTATAGGAAAGCGATTCCATATTGGAAAAAGAAGAATCGGATAATGAACGGATATTCCTTGAGGTAGAAAGATCATGAAGGATCGACATGAGTTCAAGAACGGAATCAAATCCATGTTTTTGAGGAAGCTCCATCAGCCTGGGCCTGATCACCTGTATGGTTTCAGGTGAGAACATGATACCACGCAATGAACGTTCAAACATGTTGCGGATAAAACTCATCTGGTTCCTTTGCAAAAACTTTTCATCAAAAAGGTCCCTGTGGAACTGGATGGTGATCTCTCTTATTTCTTTGCTCCTGCATTTATGGGTGAACCATCCATGTTGAAGATTCGGACCAACTAATATCAATTCATGATCCGATATCTCGTCGATATGATCACCTATCACACGTTTGGCTCCTTTGGCGTTCTGGATAAAATTTAATTCGAATTCTTCATGGTAATGAAGCGGGAAATCGAACTCAGACTTCACCCTGGAGAATACAGTAAAGCAATCGCTTTGGGTTAAGGGAGTAATCTCCCTTAAAAGTTTTTTCATACGGCCTAATCGTTTTGTGTATCCATTTTAAAGGTAAAAAAAAGCAGGTGCAACTATGAAATAATATTAAGGAGGTTCGGGTTGATACAACACCGTATGATGTTGAAATAAAGGTTATTAGCGGTTTGGCAAAAACGGCTATGATACTAATCAATTAAAATTATACTCATATTGGATAAAAAAGTATCAATTAAATGTCTATATCACTAAGGCAACAGCATCACCAGCTAATAGGAGGAGATAGTTTAATACATCATTGTGCTTTCTTACCCTTGAGCAAACATTCTAAAAAATAATAAAAGTATTTCGGTACTTTTTTGCTTTATCGAGAAATTTGGAATAGTTTTGTGTTCAAACAAAAGAACTCATGGAAGCAATAACAGAAAACATCCTCAACGTAACACTGCTTGAACCAAGGCAAAAGCACCCTACTATTTTTGTAAGGTTTGATGAACTACAGCCGGGTGAAAGCCTGACCATCCATAACGATCATGATCCCAAGCCCCTCTATTACCAATTGCTTGGTGAAAGAGGAAACATATTTACCTGGGAATACCTCGAGCAGGGTCCTCAATGGTGGAAAGTGCGCATCAGCAAGAACAAACTGGGCGAAGTGGATGAAACCCTGGGCGCCATAGCAGCCAAAGACCTTCGTAAAGCGGAAGTGTTCAAGAAATATGGTCTTGATTTCTGCTGCGGTGGTAAGAAGACCGTGAAGGAAGCCTGCGCCGAAAAAGGGATTGATGTTACTAAAGTTGAACAGGAACTGCAACAGGCTGATAAGAAAATTTCAACTCGTCCATTACCTTACCAGGACTGGTCGCTGGATTTTCTTGCCGATTACATTGTGAATACACATCACAGTTATGTAAGGAAGGCATCTCCTGAATTGAAAGAACTTGCAGCGAAAGTGGCAAGGGTGCATGGTGACCAGCATCCAGAACTGTTGCCGATTTCCCGGCTTGTTAATGAGATCGTGGAAGAATTGAGCGAACACATGGTAAAAGAAGAGCAGATTGTTTTTCCTTTCATAAAAGAGCTGGTTAAAGCAGGAAATTTAACGCAGGACCTGCAAGCCCCGATCCATCTTATGGAAGAGGAGCATGAAGAAGTTGGAGGAAAGCTTGAAGAAATCAGGACACTCAGCAACAATTATGAAATTCCTGCTGATGGATGTGCATCGTATAATTTATTATTCAGCATGCTGGTAGATTTTGAAGATGATCTTTTTAATCATATCCATCTTGAAAACAATATCCTGTTTCCAAAAGCGATCAATTTTAAAAAATAAATGAATAGCCGCTTATGATCATCAATGCGCATACAACCATCGGGCAGGTGCTCAGGCATAACCCGGGATCACTGGATGCCATTATCAGCCTCAGTACAAGGTTCCGCAAATTGCGGAACCCGGTGCTGAGAAAACTGATGGCGGCAAGAACAAGCATTGAAACAGCGGCCCGTATGGGCGGCTGCACGGTGAATGATTTTTTTGATAAACTGGAACCTCTGGGCTTTACAGCCGATCGTACCGAAATATTATCGGGGAAAAAATCAGGTTTGCCATTGTTCATCCGCCAGCTCGATAAAAAAAAGATCGAAGAAATGGATGTTCGTGGTATCATTTCATCCGGTAAGGATCCTCTTCAGCCTATTATGAAAAAAAGCAGCGAGCTGAAACCCGGGCAGGTGCTGAAACTGGTCAATACCTTTGAACCTGTTCCGCTGATGCGGCTGTTGGAAAACAAAGGATTTTGCAGTTATGCAGATATTATTTCCGATGATCTTGTTGAAACCTATTTTTACCGTAAAGAAAACGCGGCATTGAAAGAAGAGGAGGAACTGCTTTCTGATGAAAGCTGGGATAATATCATTCAGGATTACCAGGGAAAGATTGTGTATATCAATGTGCAGCAACTGGAGATGCCGCAGCCTATGATGAAGATCCTTGAATCATTGGATGCTCTTCCAGGTGAACATGCATTGTTTGTATATCACAAACGGGTGCCTGTGTTCCTGCTGCCTGAATTAAGAAAGCGTGGTTTTGATTTCAGAATACGTGAAATTGATCCTACAGAAGTTCATCTTTTAATATTTCCAAACGATTATGGCAGTGCCGGCTAACAGTGCATCACAGAATACTTCCTATAAAGTGGTATTGCCCTTTTATATATATGCGGCAGCCGCTTTTTTTGTGGCTACATTAATGCTTGTATTTTCTTCCAGTGCTTTCACCCAGCATTATTTTCATCCCAATACATTGGCGATAACACATGTAATGGCCCTTGGATGGGGAACCATGATCATACTTGGAGCGAGCTACCAGCTGGTGCCTGTGCTCATCGAACATAAATTATACAGCGACAGGCTAGCATATCTTTCTTTTTTTCTTGCTGCTACAGGTATTCCCTTTCTTGCCTATGCGTTCCTGACCTTTGATATGGGATGGCCGGCGCAAACAGGGGGCATACTGGTAAATCTTGCTGTAATAGTATTCATGATCAATATGGCTATGACCATGGCTGGAAATAAAAAACAGAATGTGCATGCCATGTTCATGTTAACAGCCACTGCATGGTTGCTGGTCACTACACTGGTTGGCCTGTTACTGGTGTATAATTTTAGCTGGAACATGCTGTCTAACGATTCACTGCATTACCTTCCTTTCCATGCACACCTTGGCATTATTGGTTGGTTCCTGTTGCTGGTGATTGGAGTGGGATCAAGGCTTATTCCCATGTTCCTGATATCGAAATACACCAATGAAAAGCTGCTGTGGACAATTTTCATCCTGTTGAATGGTGGCCTTTCGATTTTCGTGGGAATGTTCCTGGTAAATATGGAAATAGAATTTTTTGCGCTGCCTGTTATCATGGGAATTGTTGCCATCGCATGCTTTGGATACTATTGTTTCCGTGCATTCAGGGAAAGAATCCGCAAGCAGGTAGATGAACCTATGAAGATATCATTGGTATCCGTTGGCATTATGTTGCTGGCTTTGTTGATACTGGGCATCGTGGTTGCACTGCTTATTGTTCCTGTAAAATCCTCTTCGGTTGTGTTGGTATATGGATTTTCCATTTTCTTTGGATGGATCACCGCGCTGATCTTTGGTATGACTTTCAAAACCCTTCCTTTTATTATCTGGAACAAGGTTTACCACAGCATGGCAGGAAAGAAGAAAACACCTAATCCCAAAGACCTGTTCAGTACACCGGTATTCAATGCAATGGCGATCACTTACCTTGCCGGATTTATTTTGTTCATCACAGGGGTGCTGCTGATTAAAATCCTATTCTTGCAACTGGCTACAGGCCTGTTGCTGGCAGCGGCCATACTGTATAACTGGAATGTATTTAAACTTGTGTTGCATAAAGCATGATCCATGAATATTGAAACTAATAACGAGATCAAAAGTACCATTGCACAAAATGCGTTGCTGCACGTGATTGACCCTGAGATAGGATTGAACGTAGTGGACCTGGGATTGATCTATAAATTATTTTTCGACGAGCAAAATAAGGTGATAGATGTGGTAATGACCCTTACCACGCAATTCTGCCCTATGGGAGAGTCTATAATGGATGGCGTAAAAGGTGCGTTAGGTGAGGCTTTCAGCGATTATGAAACCAGGATAGACCTGGTATTTGATCCTCACTGGAGTCATGAAATGATATCCGAGGACGGAAAGAATTTTTTAAATCAATAGGAATGTTAAGTCAAACCTGCAAGATCGGGATCAAGGCTGTTATTTTCCTGGCATCAAAATATGATGCGGGTGAGAAAGCAATGATAAAGGAAATTGCCAGTCATATTGAAGCCAGTGAACACACTGTTGGAAAGCTTTTACAGAACCTGGTAAGGCAGGATGTGATCAAGAGCCTGAAAGGGCCTGCAGGCGGATTCTATCTTTCCAAAGCGCAGCTTGAACAGCCAGTGCGTAATATCATTGATGCCATAGATGGTAAGCAGATCTTTTGTGATTGCGGTCTTGGCTTAAGCAAATGTTCTGCAACGCATCCCTGTCCCATTCATAACGAATACAAGGAAGTAAGGGATCTACTTGATAAAATTTTTTCCACCAAGCGTGTCATTGATCTTTATGAACCCGTTAATAAAGGCATGGCCTACCTGCATAGCGACAACAATGATCCGCAGGTTTCATGACACTATACCAGGCTTTGAAGATGATCCGATAATCTTAGCGTCAATGCCACCAGTGTAAGTGTTGGATTGGCTGCCCCTCCGGTACTAAAGCAGGATGCTCCTGCAACATGAAGATTATCGATGCCATGCACTTTAC
>JAEWIW010000022.1 GCA_023386855.1 Bacteroidota bacterium
GAGCTGGTGAGATCGCTTCTCCCGGGCAGGCAAAACATCGTCCATGTGGATTGGCTATGGCCCCTGATGGATCAATATATGTTTCCGATTCAGTAAAAGGAACCATCTGGAAAATCAGCTATAAAAAATAAAACCAATTAGTATACATGAAGAAAAAGATCTTGTTTCCTGCACTTGCTTTATTACTCGTTACAGGAATGTCGGCAAGAAAAGTTCCTTCTTTCCAGAAAGGGATTGATAAAGCCACGATGTTGCGTGGTAAGAAAACCTATGAAAACAATTGCCTTTCCTGCCACCAGGCCGATGCATCGGGTGTGCCCGGGCTAAACCCTCCACTCTCAAAAACAAAATGGGTAAATGGAGATAAAAAAATTCTGGTCAATATTTTATTGAAGGGAATGGACCAGGAAATAGAAGTGAACGGTGAAGTATTCAGTAATGTTATGCCATCACATGCGCACCTGTCCGACCAGGAGATCGCCGATGTGTTGACCTATGTTCGAAACAGTTTTGGAAATAAAGCATCTGCGGTTAAAGTTGCGGAAGTTAAAGCACAGCGTAAGCTGATCAAATAATGAAAAGAGTATTGTTTATTGATCGTGATGGAACGCTGATACATGAAGCGCCTCCTACCTACCAACTGGATTCCTTTGATAAGCTGGCCTTTTATCCTTCGATGTTTGAATACATGGGAAGGATTGCGCGTGAATTTGATTATGAGCTGGTGATGGTCACCAACCAGGATGGGCTGGGCACCGAATCATTTCCAGAAAATACCTTCTGGCCATTGCATAACCTGGTGATGAAATCACTGGAAGGAGAAGGAATTGTATTTTCGAAAGTATTGATCGATCGCAGCTTTGCACATGAAAATGCTCCAACACGTAAACCTGGTACAGGCTTATTGACTGATTACCTTGATGCGGAGAAATATGATATGGCCAATTCATACGTAATTGGCGACAGGATCACTGATGTTCAGTTAGCGAAGAACCTGGGATGTAAAGCCATCTGGCTTAACAATGATCCGCAATTAGGGGCTTCCGAAATTTCAGATAAAGTGAATGAATTGAGACCCATCATTTCACTGGAAACCAATTCATGGAAAGAGATCTATCAATACCTGCGCTCGGGTTTACGCGAAGTAATACATGAACGCAATACCAATGAAACAAAGATCAGGGTGGAGTTAAATATGGATGGTTCAGGTAAAGCTGAAATAGAGACCGGGCTTGGTTTTTTTGATCATATGCTGGAACAGATCGCGCGTCATGGAAAGATTGATCTTAAGATTAAAACGAACGGTGACCTTCATATTGATGAGCATCATACCATTGAGGATACAGGCATTGCACTGGGTGAAGCATTTGCAAAAGCATTGGCTGATAAACGGGGGATGGAACGCTATGGATTTGCCCTCCCCATGGATGAGGCTGATGCCAAGGTGCTGATTGATTTTGGAGGAAGAAACTGGATCGTCTGGAATACTTCCTTTTCACGTGAGAAAGTGGGGGATATGCCTACGGAGATGTTCTTCCATTTCTTCAAATCCTTCAGCGATGCGGCACGATGCAATTTGAACGTGGAATGTCATGGCGATAATGAGCACCATAAAATTGAAGCGATCTTCAAGGCTTTTGCCAAAGCTATCCGGATGGCCGTAAAACGGGATCCATTTTCCAATTATTTACCTTCGACCAAGGGCGTTTTATGACCCCGTGGCACGGGGGCGTGCCACGGGGTAAAAAAATTTTGAAAAACAACGATGATCATGGATATTTGCACTGCAATGAAAATTTCTAACAATATTCAACAGTGGTGGTGGCATACAAACTCCTATCGGGGCTAGTAAGGCTATTACTATTAGTTTGATCATATCATGCCCCGCAATACGCGGGGTTTTTTATTTATACCAATGAAAAGGATTCTGCTTCAAACCTCCTGTAAAAAAATGCTGGCTGATGTATTTACGCCGGTAGGGATATACCTGCGCCTGCGCGACAGGTTCAGGGATACCATACTGCTGGAAAGTACAGACCATCACGTTTCCAACAACAGCTATTCGTTCATTTGCATCAATGCTATTGCCGGTATTGAGATCACCAGCACAGATAGCCTTGAATATAAACTTCCCGGTGAGCATCCTGTAAAACTGCCCATCACGGATAAGAACCTGGTTCCTCAAATGACCTGGGACTTTATGCAGAAGTTTGAAGTGTCGCAGTACAATTCAAAGGAGTTGAATTATGCACAGGGATTGTATGGTTATACCACCTATGATGCCGTGCAATTCTTTGAACAGATCAGTTTCAACCGGCCTGTTGCTGATTCCCTTATTCCACTGATGCGTTACCGGTTATACCAGTACGTGATCGTGATCGATCATTACAAGGATCAATTATTCCTCTGCGAAAACAAAGTGGCGGGCTTGCCTTCAGAGATCGACGTAGTGGAATCACTGATCAGGAGCAAGGATGTTCCTTCATTCCCATTTTCCAAATCAGGCCCTGAGCGCTCGAATATGAAAGATGAGGATTATGTTAACATGGTAAAGAAAGGTATCGCATCATGCAATCGTGGTGATGTATTCCAGATCGTGCTGAGCAGGCGTTTCGAGCAGTCCTTCATCGGCGATGAATTCAATGTATATCGTGCGCTGCGCAGCATCAATCCTTCCCCATACCTGTTCTTCTTTGATTATGGAGATTATAAGCTTATGGGCTCTTCGCCGGAGGCCCAACTGGTAGTGAATAATGGAAAAGCAATTGTTCATCCCATTGCCGGAACATTTAAACGAACAGGTGATGAAGAGAAAGACAAGGAGATGGCTGAAAAGCTCCTGGTCGATGAAAAAGAAAATGCTGAACACGTGATGCTGGTCGACCTGGCCCGCAACGATCTCAGCAGGGTTTGCGACCAGGTGATGGTTGATCATTATAGGGAGGTTCAATATTATTCTCACGTGATCCATCTTGTGAGCGAAGTATCGGGGAGAACAAAAAAGGATGCAAACCCTTTCCAGATGCTGGCCAAAACCTTTCCCGCAGGAACCCTGAGCGGCGCACCCAAATACAGGGCCATGGAACTTATCAATGCATATGAACCTTCGGCCCGTGGATATTATGGAGGTGCCATTGGCTTCATGGGATTCAATGGTTCCTGTAACCATGCCATTATGATCAGGACCTTCCTGAGCAGGCAAAATACACTGGTATACCAGGCAGGAGCAGGTGTTGTATCGGCAAGTGTGCCGGAAAGTGAATTGCAGGAAGTGAATAATAAACTGAATGCCCTGAAACATGCTATTGACCTGGCTTCAGAGATCATTTAACCATTGAATAAATCGTTATGAAAATTCTTGTTTTTGATAATTATGATTCCTTCACCTATAACCTTGTTCACCTGGTAGAAAAGATCATTCATGATAAAGTGGATGTTTATCGCAACGACCAGTTGGCACTTGACCAGGTTGACCAGTACGATAAGATCATACTTTCTCCAGGGCCCGGACTTCCTTCCGAAGCGGGTTTGCTGATCCCCCTCATCAAAACATATGCTTCATCCAAATCCATTCTTGGTGTTTGCCTCGGTCACCAGGCCATCGCAGAATCCTTTGGTGGCAAACTGGTTAACCTCAGCAAGGTTTTTCATGGAGTGGCTACACCCGTGAAACTGGAGGAAGATTACCGCGGTGCAGGCCGTCAATTATACAAGGGTATTCCAAACCGTTTCGATGTGGGCCGTTACCATAGCTGGGTAGTCAGCGATGAACAATTACCCGAAGCACTGGAAATTACTGCAAGGGATGATAATGGATTCATCATGGGCCTTGCACACAAAACCTATGACCTGCAG
>JAEWIW010000025.1 GCA_023386855.1 Bacteroidota bacterium
CAATTGTATTATGGAACAGAGATCGGCATGAAAGGCATCAGCAATCCTGATGGCTGGGTGCGTATGGATTTCAAGGGGGGATGGAAAGAAGATGCTGGCAATAATAAATTCACCGAAGCAGGAAGGAACGAGGAAGAAAATGATTTATATAATTATACCAGGGCGCTTGCGCAGTTCAGGAAAACTTCATCTGCAATAAAGACCGGTAAGCTCATGCAGTTTGTTCCTGAAGGAAATGTATATGTTTATTTCAGGTATGATGAAAAACAAACCGTGATGTGCATCATGAACAGTGGTAATGAAGAAGCAACTGTACCAACCCAAAGATTTGAAGAAAGAACCTCAGGATTCACCAAAGCAAAAGATGTTGTAAGTGGGCAGGAATTCAATTTGCAGGATATTAAAGTGCCTGCTAAAACGGTTTTGGTGCTGGAATTAAGCAAATAGAACATCATTCATAATCAGTAGTAACCTTGCTGGGAAGTTCGGGGGAGGCACCACCTTCTTCGAACTTTTTTCTTTCTTCCGCCATCGCTTTAAGCGAGTGGATACTAACGTTAAGTTCATACCCTATCAGCAGGATCAGCGAGTTCATATGCATAAGGATCATCACGATCATAACTGTTCCGATGGAACCATATACCTTATTGTATGAACTAAAATTATCCAGGTAAAAAGAGAAGATATAAGAAGAAAGAACAATCATGAATGTAGCCAGAATGGCGCCGGGTGAGGCAATCCTCCATCGTTTGGTAACCGCTGGTGCGAACTTGTAAATGAAACCAATTGAAAATAATACAAGGGCAATGATAATGATCCATCGTACCGAATCAATAACCCAGATCAGGAACCGGTTGGTGATCTCCAGTTTTTCCATCAGGAAATGAAAAAGCTCACCCTGTGTAACGAGCAGTGTGATGGTTACAATGATCAGCAGGATCAATACGGTAGTCATGCGAATGGCCATCCACCTGTCGTGGTAAAAATCCCTTTCAATCACATTACTCAATGAACGGTTAAAGGACCGCATGATACCCATCAGTGCATTGGATGCATACCATACTACCAGTATAAAACCTATGGATAATAAACCAGATCTTGGCGTATTGAGAAAGTCGTTAAGAAAATCCTTTACCAGTTTATAGGTTTGTTCATCGGGAGCAAAATAGGCCGTCAGCACCAGCAACTCCTGGGTGATCTGGGTGGAGATGGGAAAATAAGGGATCAGCGTGAAAAGGAAAATGGTTCCGGCAGGAATGGCCAGCAGGAAATTGAATGCAACAGAAGCCGCACGGTCATTAAGCCCTACGCGTTTGACCTGCTGGAAAAAAAATACGGTCACATCATAGAGAGGCACTTTTTCAAAACCGGGAAGCACGATCTTTTTGCTCCTTGAAATAAGCGCCTTAGCCAGTCGGGTGTTCCATATTTTTTCTTCGATATTGATCATACTATTTTGACAGGTCGTCGTTGGCCCCTGCTTTTTTCTGCTGGAGTTTATTCAATGCTGCCTGGTATTCCCTTGCATATTTCAGGTGATCCGAATAATTACTGGTGAATACATGCCGTTGCGAGAAATCGCTTTTGGCAACAAAATACAGGTAATTTGTTTCCGGTGCATTCAATACAGCATCTAAAGTTTTTAAAGATGGCGTACAGATTGGCCCTGGTGGCAGTCCTGCATTTCGATAAGTATTATAGGGCGAGTTGGTTAGAAGGTGTTTCTGGTAGATCCTTCTCAGGTCAAAATCGCGAAGGGCAAATTTCACCGTTGGATCAGCTCCCAGTCGCATGCCGGTGCGTAACCTGTTCAGGTAAACACTCGCGATATTTCCTTTTTCATCATCCACGTTCGTTTCTTCTTCAATAATGGATGCAAGCGTATAGGCTTTTACAGGATCAAGTCCTTTTGCTTTTGCCTTATTCAACCTTTCTTCCGTCCATATCTTTTCATGCTGGTCATGGAGTTTTTTAAATATCGTTTGTGGTGAAGCCGTCCACAGGTAAGTATAAGTATCGGGGAAAACGGAACTCATTACCGTATTCGAATCCAGTCCATACGTGGAAAGACTATCTGCTGAATTAAGATAACTGATCATATCGGAGGAATCCGTTTCGAATTTTCTACCTACAATTCCGGCAAGCTGTTCCTTTGTCCGGAGTTTTGTGATGGTCAGATTCACCGGCGACTGTGTGCCATTCCTGAGTTTGCGGGCCAGTTCAAGTATGCTGGTTGATCGCTTCAGTTCATATTTACCAGGCTTCAGTTTTTTCCAAACATCAAGTCTGCCTGCCACCAGTTGAAAAATTCCCGGGTCTTTCAAAAAGTTACTGTCACGAATGGTTTTCATCACGGCTTCTTCATTGGCGCCTTTGGTTCGGATATAAAGATATTTCGTTTGTCCATCCACGTTAGTATTGGGCAGCAGCACTTTCCATGCACCGAATGCAACCAGTATGAAGGCGATCACTAAAATGGCTACGAATAATCTTCTGAACATAATGATGAATTGATGCGTAAAATAAACAAAAAACCCTGCCCGGTAAGAGCAGGGTAATACTATTGTAATGATTTGTCTATTTATTAGCAGGAGCCTGTTGCGGCAGGGTAGCCGGAGCAGGAGCAGGAGCGGTTTGAGTGCTGGTAGGACGAAGGTTAGGTTCCCTTCCCTGGCCATCGGTGCCGGAAATAAATACCGGTGAAAACACACACATCAACGCAATAAGAACGGCAAGGATCCATGTTCCTTTTTCAAGAACATCAGTGGTTTGTTTAACGCCCATGAACTGGGTGCTGAAACCGGCGATGCTACCGGATAATCCGCCACCTTTTGGATTTTGTACAAGAATGAAAAATCCGATGATGACAGAAGCAAGCAAAATCAATATCAGGAACAGAATCAACATGACCTATGAATTTAATTGTTCGATTTTGGCAGCAAAATAAGCGCTTTTGCCGGGATTCAGCAAACTTAATTTCTGATATATTTCGGTAGCCTTCAGGCGGTTGCCCTGCTTGGCCCAAACCTCGGCCATGGCTTCGGTATAAACTTCCCTGGATTCATTCGAATGCTCTGCTATTTTGACCACATTATCCTGGGCTTCAACCTCTGCTGGCGCGGGCTGGGTAACCGGTGGAATTCTTTTCATGCTTTTCAGCCATTCGGTAAAACTTTTCAGTTGCTGTCCAAACTTATCGCGTGAAAGATCTGCCTGCTGCAGCTTTATACCCTGCGAAGCAAAATAATCGATGGTATGGAAGGGTTCAAACTCAAGGGCTGGACCTTCCTCGGTTCCTTTTGGCAGAATGGGCCTGGGTTGAACCGGGCCAGTTAAGGATTGACCATTTTCATTAGATGAAGTGCCAGCAACTGTTTCGGGGGAGCCAGGAAAATTGGAGGATTGCATGGTTTCAATAGAACCTTCTCCTAATTGAACGGATTCTGTCTTATCCATATTTCCTGCCGGGCTATCACTAAACGCTGAAGATTTTTTTTCACCGCTCAATTCCTCATCTTCCCTGTGGCTTACCGCTTTATCCATTACCTGTTCATCTTCATCAACCGCTTCAGGTAATTTGAATTCCTGGTTCATCAGGAATTCGAACCAGAGGGGGTTGCTGAAAAACAGGGAAGGGTGGGAGCCATTGGGCAAATGGCCAATATCTTCCGACCGCTTTTTGGCCAGCAGGAACTGGAGGGCATTCATATAGGGATATTGTTCCGCCATGGATGAAAGTTCATCAACAGATATTTCATTCAATGAAGAACGGTTGAACAGATGTTGAAGAATGACCTGTGCTTCGTTATGCATAATTACCAGTTGGAAAAAATACGGTTAAAAATTTCGTCGCTAAGGTTTTGAAGGATCTGGTCGTTCAGTTGCGCTTCGGCCTGTTGAAGGCTCAGGTTGGCATTGAAATCAAAGTTGCGCGATATGGTAACATTTTCAAAACTGGCTTTATCATCAAGCCTGTTCTTAAAGGTAATGGCCACAGCGATCACCAGCCTGTTCGTTGCAGCCTGCTGCTGCGATACACCAGCCGTAGTTACACTGTAATTCCTGATCACGCAGGTGATATCATAATGCGCATCATCACCGGTAACCAGGGTAAGCCTTGTCTGGTTATTGATCTTCTGCCTTAATTTATCGGTTAATGCAGGACCAAGACTTGGATTAACATAAGGCGCTTTGTTCTCGATAAAATTTACCCTCGCCGTTTTTACTTCAGGTGGTATGCTGACATCTTTAAATGAATAGCATCCGTTGAAAGCCAACGCCAGCAAGAATAATAAAGGCATCAGAATTGTACCGCGTAAAGCCGGGTGCAACTTAAAGATGCCGGATGCAGGATATTTTTTTTTCAATATTTTCATAACAGGGTTCTGCATTTCGTCATTCCTTGATATCATATTCCTTGAGTTTCCGGTAAAGCGTTCTTTCACTTATACCGAGATCGGAAGCGGCATCCTTTCGTTTGCCTTTATGTTTTTTAAGCGCTTTAATGATCAGCTCTTTTTCCTTGTCCATTATATTCAGCGACTCTTCAACTTCTTCATGATGATGTATCTCATCTTCAGGGTGAATGAGCATGGGAGAACCTAATGCTGCCGCTGGCTGCGCTGTTGAAGATACCATTTCATGGTGAGGTAAAGGAAATTCCTTGAACTCATTGATGAATTGTCCATGCTGCGAAGCCAGGCTGGGATTCTGGAGTACTTCGAAAAACATTTTCTTGAGTTCATTCACATCCTTCTTCATATCAAAGAAGAGCTTGTAAAGGATCTCTCTTTCATTATTGAATTCATGCCCGTTGGTGTGCCCTGCAGGCGCTAACATGGGCAGACGGTTCATTTGGTTCTGCGGAAGAAAACGTTGTAACTCATTACTTCCAATCACCTTATCCTGGCTTAACACTGAAATCTGTTCGGCAATATTTTTCAGCTCCCGAACATTACCATTCCATGGATAATTCAGCAACATATTTCGTGCATCTTCATCCAGCTGAACAGGCACTGATTTATATTTCTCTGCAAAATCGGCAGCGAATTTCCTGAACAGCAAAATGATATCTTCCTTACGATCCCGAAGGGCCGGAACCCTGATGGGTACTGTATTCAGGCGATAGTAGAGGTCTTCGCGGAACCTGTTCTGGTGGGTCAGTTCCAGCAGGTCCTTATTGGTAGCGGCGATCACCCTAACATCGGTCTTCTGCACTTTCGATGATCCCACCCTGATAAACTCTCCTGTTTCCAGCACCCTTAACAGTCGGGCCTGTGTGCCCAGCGGCATTTCACCGATCTCATCCAGGAAAATGGTTCCTCCGTTCACTGTTTCGAAATAACCTTTCCGGCTGTCGACAGCGCCGGTAAATGAACCTTTTTCATGACCGAACAATTCAGAATCAATGGTTCCTTCCGGGATGGCGCCGCAGTTAACGGCAATAAAGGGATTATGTTTACGGGGAGAAAGCGCATGAATGATCTGTGAGAACACTTCCTTACCCACACCACTTTCACCAAAGATCAGTACGGTAAGATCAGTATTGGCCACCTGTGTAGCTACCTGTAAAGCGAAATTCAGCGCGGGCGAGTTACCAATGATACCGAACCTGTTTTTTATTGACTGTATATCCATTCCAGGGTGCTTAAGAGGTTAATGGTTAATGTATTGATCAGACGATCTCGCCCAGCAGCGTACCACCGGTGCAGGAATGAACCCGCACGGTTGCATAGCTTCCTTTCCTCAATGATGGATCCGATTTAGGAAAAACGATCACCTTATTGCGGCTGTTCTTGCCCATCCATTCCTGGCTGCTTTTTCGTGAATCGCCTTCGATCAGTACTTCATAAGACTGGCCCACATCCATCCTGTTGCTTTCTTCTGAAAGCTGGCGTTGCAGCTGGATCACTTCGGTAAGCCTTCTTTTCTTCACTTCTTCGGGAACATCATCGGTATACCTTCTTGAAGCCAGTGTACCTGCCCGCTCACTATAAGAGAACATATATGCATAGTCGTAGTTGCTATAGCGCATCAACGAAAGGGTATCCTGGTGGTCTTCTTCGGTTTCAGTACAGAAGCCTGAAATGATGTCTGAACTGATACCGCAATCGGGCATGATCTGCCTGATCCTGTCCACCTTCGCCATATACCATTCCCTGGTATAGGTCCGGTTCATCAGCTGGAGTATGCGACTGGAGCCGCTTTGAACAGGAAGATGGATGTACTTGCATATATTATGATAGCGAGCCATCGTGTGCAGCACTTCATCGGTGATGTCTTTAGGATGAGAGGTGGAAAAGCGAACCCTCAAAAGTGGACTAACCTTAGCCACCATTTCGAGCAGGCTGGCGAAATTTACCGTTTCGCTTCCATCATCACTGGTCCAGTAGTAACTGTCCACGTTCTGTCCAAGCAGGGTTACTTCGCGATACCCCTGGTCAAACAATTCCTGGCATTCTTTCAATATGGAATGCGCATCACGACTTCTTTCTCTTCCACGGGTAAAAGGCACCACGCAAAAAGCGCACATATTATTGCAACCGCGCATGATACTTACAAATGCAGTGACCCCGTTGCTATCGAGTCGGATAGGAGAGATATCGGCATAGGTTTCTTCGCGGCTGAGCAATACATTCACTGCCTTCTGGCCTGTTTCCGCTTCAGTGATCAGTCCTGGAAGTGTGCGGTAGGCATCAGGACCTACCACCATATCCACCAGCTTTTCTTCCTCGAGGAATTTGGCCTTGAGCCTTTCGGCCATACAACCCAGTACGCCGATCAGGGCACCGGGATTATTCTTCTTTATGATGCGAAGTTCTGTCAATCTTTTTCTTACGGTCTGTTCCGCTTTTTCCCTGATAGAACAGGTATTGATGAAGATAAGGTCGGCCTCTTCAAAATTCCTGGTGGATCCATAACCGCTTTCCTGGAGAATGGAAGCCACTACCTCGCTGTCGGCAAAATTCATCTGGCAGCCATAGCTTTCTATATAAAATTTGCGGGTGGAAGGAAGCTCTGCCTCGGCAGCATAGGCTTCGCCCTGCCGGCTTTCATCATGCACTTTATTGGTCATCAGTTCAATCATGCTTTCTCGCTGGATTTAGGGGGCAAAGATAGGTAAAATGACAGGATGACAGAGAGGTAAATCTCCCCGTTTATACCTGTCTTCAAGAAAAAGTCCGGGACTAAATCGCCAGCGAAACCCTTCTTCCCAGCCAGCTTTCTTTTACAGGGATCAGCCAGTTGTTCAGCAGGTCGGCCTTGGTTTGTATGGTATTATTGAAATAAAGGGTTTCTCCCGAAATAAAACCATTGTCAACAGCATACTGTAGCTGGTTCATGGGTATCAGCTGCACTTTCTCCTTCACGATAAAGGCCAGTGCCATCCGGTCGAACATCGATACCTGGAATAGCTTTTCAATTTCCTTCACCACGTGAATAGAGCTGTCGGTACTGCATCCTCCCAGTTTCACCTGGCTTTCATCGGCGATGAAAACAATGAACTGGCCAAAGAACAGGTTGGCATAACCTTTCACGGGATCGCCATGCGAATTCCAGCGGCTGGTAAAATCGTTCAGCATATCCTCGATACGGATTGCTTCAGGTATGGAGAACAGCCGGTTCGACTGGTAAATGAACACTCTTGAGTTGTCGGAAAAATCCTGCGGGATCAGTTCCTGGTAATTTAATTTCATGGTGCAAAATTACAGCGATAAAGAGCAAAACTTTGTGAATTATTCCATGGATGCCGCAACCAGTTCGGCGATGTCAAGCACAGCCACCGATTCTTCTTTTTCCTGGTTCTTGACCCCATCGGTTAGCATGGTATTGCAAAAGGGACATGCCGCAGCGATGATGCTGGCACCGGTTTCCACGGCTTCCTGGGTTCTTTCCCAGTTGATGCGGGTATTTCCTTTTTCTTCCTCCTTGAACATTTGTCCGCCTCCTGCTCCGCAACAAAGTCCCTTGCTGCCGCAACGCTTCATTTCAACGAGCTCCGAGTCGAGCGCTTCGAGCACTTTCCTTGGCGCTTCATAGATATTATTAGAGCGGCCGAGGTAGCAGCTATCATGGTAGGTGATCTTCTTACCCTTGAAGGTTCCGCCTTCTTTTAATTTGATCCTTCCTTCATCGATGAGCTGCTGGATCAGGGTAGTATGATGGATCACTTCGAATGTTCCTCCCAGTTGGGGGTATTCGTTCTTGAATATATTGAAACAATGCGGACAGGCAGTAACGATCTTGCGGATGGAATAATTATTCAGTGTCTGGATATTCTGGTAAGCCATCATCTGGAAAAGAAATTCATTTCCTGCCCGGCGGGCTGGATCACCGGTGCACATTTCTTCATTACCCAGTATGGCATAGCGGATACCAACTTTTTCAAGAATGCTGGCAAAGGCCCTGGTGATCTTTTGCGCACGCTGGTCGAAACTCCCGGAACATCCTACCCAGAATAATATTTCGGGCGACTCGCCTGCTGCAAACATCTCCGCCATGATAGGTGGCTTCATAAAGAATAATTTTTGTAAATCTAATCAAGATAAAGATCAAATCGCGGTATCAATATTGCATTTACAGGAAGGAAAAATGAAGGTTTGCCATTATACCAATACCAGAGTTAACCTTTACCAGTTAAGAAAAAATAATACTATTTTGCAATAATAAACTTTCCCAATGCAATTAAAACAAGCTGTAAATAATGTTTTCACACAACTTGATAGCAGCCTTGCACAACTTACCGACGAACAATATATAAAACCCTGCACAACATTATTCAATAATACCATCGGGCAACATGTTCGCCATATTATTGAATTATTCCTTTGCCTCGAACAGGGTTACGAACATGGATTGATCAATTACGAAAAACGTAAACGTGATAAAGAAATTGAAACCAGGAAGGATCTTGCGGCTGCATTTCTGAAGGAAATTTATGAAAAGCTAAGCCGGCCCGATAAGGAACTGGTGCTTGAAGCAAGCTATGATGACCTCTCCGCCGATCCTCTTCGAATTCATACCAATTATTTCAGGGAGATCGCTTATAACCTTGAACATACGATCCATCATATGGCGCTCATACGCGTTGGTATCAATGAAGTGGCTTCCATCAAGATGCCCGATGAATTTGGCGTTGCTTCTTCCACTGTAAAGTTCAGAAAGCAATGTGCACAGTAAGCTATATACCGCTGCAATCTTCCGTATTCCTGTCTTCCAACCGCGATGAAAAAAAATTTCGCTCCATTGCCATTCATCCTGAAGAATATGAACATTCCTCTGGGAAGATGATCTATCCAAAGGATCCTGATGCAGGTGGAACATGGATCGCCGCGCATGAAACCGGTAATGCCATTGTATTTCTCAATGGGGCAAGGCATAAACATGAAAGCCTGCCGCCATACAGGTTAAGTCGTGGCATTGTATTACTCGATATGCTCAATCATCATTCACCGGTATATCGTTTCAATGAAATAGAGTTAACTTCCATCGAACCCTTTACCGCTGTGATATACGAGCAGCAGCGCTTATTCCAGGCCCGCTGGGATGGGAAAGAAAAAGAACTGCTTTCGCTTGACCCGCTGCAACGGCATATCTGGTCTTCCTGCACATTATACACCGATGATGTCATTGAAAAAAGACAACGCTGGTTTAAAGAATGGAACAGCTTTCATGAGCATCCTTCGGAACAGGATATCACGGGCTTTCATTTATTTACCGGTGATGGAGATGAATGGAATGACCTGCGCATGAACAGGGACGGTGTAACTTTCACGGTAAGTGTTACTACTATGGAGATCAGTGCCGAAAAGGTTTTCATGCAATATCACGATCTTCGTAACGGCAGGGTATCGGGCAGGATCCTTCGCTGTTCACAAAACATGGTGCTTCGTTCATGAAATTATACAGGAGAATTTTTTACCGGCCTTTTTTTATTCGGTTAACGCATTGGGAATTTTGGAGCTTTGGAATGATCTATGGATGGATCCTTCCTTACTGGTTTTATTTATGCCTTAAGGCACGTTCCTTTTTCTTCTTTTCCGCTTCCAATCCATCCATTGAATATGGCGGCTTCGCGAATGAATCCAAGGAAGATATCTATCCCTTAATTCCTCCAGGTATCACGCCAAAAAGTATTTTCTTTAAACAGGGTGCAGACGCTGCATATGTTGCCGGTCAATTGCATGAGCAGGGAATGAGCCTGCCATTGGTAGGTAAACCCAATAAAGGAGGGAAGGGCAAGGGCGTGAAAATATTGCGCGATGCTGGTGCATTGAATCATTATGTGCAACACGCGATCGTGGATTTTCATATCCAGGAACTGGTTCCCTATGAAAAAGAAGTGGGCATATTCTATTACAGGATGCCGGGAGAAGAAAAAGGAAAGATCACCGGCATTGTAAGGAAGGAATTCCTTAGCGTAACCGGTGATGGAAAAAGTACGGTACGTCAACTTATTGATCGTAATCCCCGCGCCATACTTCATTTGAAAAGCATTACAAAGATGCACCCCGGGTTACTCGATAAGGTTCTGGCCAATAATGAAATTTATGTTCTTGTTCCTTATGGCAACCATGCACGTGGCGCCATGTTCAAAGATGATTCGCATTTGATCGATGAACAACTGGAAGACATGATGAATGATACCTGCAAGAAAATTGAAGGGTTTTATTTCGGGCGACTCGATATAAAATTCCACGACTGGAATGAATTAAAGCAGGGAAAGCATTTCAGCATCATTGAAGTGAATGGGGCAGGGTCGGAGCCGACGCATATTTATGATCCGAAGCATTCGATATTTTTTGCATGGAAAGAACTTACCAGGCATTGGAAGATCCTGTATAAGATCAGCCGCATCAACCACCGGCTGGGGCATCCTTATTTAAGCTGGAAAGAAGGAACAAACATGTTCAGGCAGGATAAGATCAATATAAGCCTGTTGGAGAAGATGACCGATTAATAATCCTGTTTTGGTATTTTAGTAACTGGTAAAAATTTCAGGGGACAATAACACCGTTCAATTCTGCATGAAACTATTAAGAATTTTCTGGCTGGGTATGATGATCAGTTTCCTGGGAACACTTCCCCTGGGTACACTGAATATCTCCGCCATGCAGATCGGTATAACGGATGGAACCAGGCCTGCCATCTTATTTGCTATTGGCGCACTTCTGGTAGAGATCTTTTATGTAAGGTTATCACTGGTTGCCATGAACTGGGTCATCAAAAGAAAAAAGCTTTTCAAGATATTTGAATGGGTAACGGTGTTATTGATCTTCGCCCTCTCCGTTTCGAGCTTTTATGCAGCAGCACATCCTTCAGTGGAAAAAAATGTGATACTGTCCAATACCATTCATCGCTTCTGGCTGGGCGTGATGCTTAGTGCGGTCAATCCCCTACAGATCCCTTTCTGGTTTGGATGGAGCACGGCATTGTTCAGCAGGAATATTCTCGAGAACCGTTCACTACATTATAATCTTTATATCACCGGGATTGGACTGGGAACACTTTTGGGCTTCCTGGTATTTATTGTTGGAGGAAGGATGATCGTTCATTCCTTCAATACCAGCCAGTCGGTCATCAACTATGTGATCGGGGTTATATTTGCGCTCACCGCCATTGCATTGCTGGTGAAAATGCTCAGGAAAAAAGATGCGATCACCAACCTCGATGCTACACCTGGTGAATCAAACAATGCTTAATTGCTTTCGGTCCAGTTTGAGCGTTCTTCTGGTGCAAATTTCCATGGAGCGAAATTGTTTTCAATATTGCTGAACATGGCATTCCATTCCTGCGGCGCATTGCTTTCTTCCATGATCAGTGATCTTCTCAACTCAAGTATGATTTCCAGCGGGCTAATTGCAACAGGGCATTCCTGCACACAGGCCTGGCAGGTAGTGCAGGCCCTTAATTCTTCGGTGCTGATATAATCGTGCAGCAGGGTTTTTCCATCGTCTTTGAATTCACCATTTGTTTTAATGTTCTTCCGAATATCTTCCATGCGATCGCGGGTATCCATCATGATCTTTCTTGGCGAAAGCGCTTTACCTGTCTGGGTTGCAGGGCATGCAGCGCTGCACCTTCCGCATTCGGTACAGCTATAAGCATCAAGCAGGTTCCTCCAGCTGAGATCGAATACATCTTTAGCCCCAAATTTTTCAGGAGCGACAGCATTTTCAGGTACCTGGTCGGGCTGCATGGCATAAAGCACTTCCTGCTGGATGGAAGGCATATTCCTGATCTTTCCCTGCGGGCGAAGCCTTGCATAATAGGCATTCGGAAAGGCAAGCAGGATATGAAGATGCTTTGAATAAGGAAGATAATTCAGGAAGGCAAGAATTCCGATAATGTGCAACCACCATGCTGATCGTTCCAGTGTCTCCAAAGTTTGATCCGGAGCAGAAGATAACAGCGGCTGCAGCATACCCGAGATCATGAAGGATGCGGTTTGATGTTCACCATATACACCATATCCTCTTTGCTGTAAAATACCATCGGCGGTATTCATGAGCAGGAACAAAGTCATCAATATGATCTCGGTGATGAGGATATAATTTGCATCGGAACGCGGCCACCCGTCAAGATCATGGCTGATGAATCGTTTCAGCTTAAGCAGGTTTCTTCTTACCAAAAAAATTACACAGGCCAGTATCACCAACACGGCAAGCCATTCAAATCCATTGATGAGGAAAGAATAAAAGCTGCCGGCACCGGCGAATACCCGGTGTGTTCCTGCTATACCATCAATCAGGATTTCCAGCACTTCAATATTGATCAGGATAAAACCGGCATATACAATAAAGTGCAGTACTGCCACCAGT
>JAEWIW010000029.1 GCA_023386855.1 Bacteroidota bacterium
GCAAGGATACCCTTAACCGACAGGATCTTTACCAGGGTTGGTGCAAGTGATAACCTTAGTGGGGGTGAGTCAACCTTCATGGTAGAAATGAACGAGACGGCAAGCATCATCAATAATATCACCAGCAGGAGCTTGATATTGCTTGATGAGATTGGAAGGGGAACATCCACTTATGATGGGATCTCTATTGCATGGAGCATTGCTGAATACCTTCACAATGCGCCGGAGGCACCAAAGACATTATTTGCTACACACTACCATGAGTTGAATGAACTGGAGAATAAGCTTCCAAGAATAAAGAATTATCATATCACGAATAAAGAGGTAGGCAATAAAGTAATATTCCTGCGAAAGCTTGCCTCGGGTGGAAGTACGCATAGTTTCGGTATTCATGTTGCGCGGATGGCGGGAATGCCACCTGCACTGATCAGCAGGGCAAATGAAATATTGAAGCAGCTCGAAGAAAAACATGTGGAGGAGAATATCGGTGACCAGGTAAAAAAGCTAAATACACCACGTATGCAGTTGTCTATATTTGATGCGCACACTGAAACCTTTGAGCATATCAGGAGCCTACTTGACGCTATCGATATCAACAGGCTTACACCTGTTGAAGCACTGATGAAACTAAACGAGATCAAGAATGCAGTGAAGTAGTTAGTGTGCTAGTGTGATTAGTGTGATTAGTGTGATTAGTGTGCTAACGGTCCACGGTCCTCGGTCCTCGGTCCTGTCTTGCCGGTCCTCGGTCCTTTCTTGCCGGTCCCCGGTCCACGGTCCTGTTACTGATTTTGTATTTCGTATTTTGAATTTTGTATTTCAAATTCCCCGGTCCATCAAAAGGTTTAATCCCCACAACAGCATTAACAAAACATTGTAACTCATTGATTCCTTTAACTTTACATTGTATTTCCAAGATAGCATATGGCATATTTTTCTATTACTGAATACAGGCAGCAACTAAAACCTGCTTCATAATATGAAAAAGATTTTTACCCTTATGGCCATTGCATTGTTCGTTCTTACTAACGTGCAGGCACAAACGAAATTTGGCATTCACGCAGGTGTTAACCAATCGTCCTGGAAAGGTGAAGCGATGAACAGCCTCAATGATCTTGTGGATCTTTCAAATGGATATGTAACCACTTCTGGCAAAACCGGATTTTATGCTGGTGGATTTGCAGAGATACCTCTCTCCTCTTCCATCTCGCTGCAGCCTGGAGTGTATTATTCACAGAAGGGATACCAGATGAAAGGAACCATCGCAGCTGATAAACTGGAATTCCTGAATGCCACTGCAAAAGCAAAGCTTATCTCACATTACATCGACATGCCTGTTTATCTTAAAGCAAACCTTGGTGGTGGATTCCATGTGTTTGCCGGCCCGCAGGTTTCTTACCTGGCCAAAAATGAAGTAAGGATTGATGCCGGTGCGCTTGGCTTTAGCGTATACAATCGGAAGTTCGATGTAACTGACCAGTTTAACTCAGTGGATGTTGCACTGTCCGGTGGAATCGGTTATGATTTTCCCAATGGCTTATCACTACAGGCAGGATATGATCATGGCTTAACAAGGCTCGACAAAAATGACCAGTTCAAATCCTATAACCGCAACTTTAAAGTTGGATTAGGCTGGAGATTTTAAGTTCCTGGCTAACCCGAGCGCTACCCCGTGGCACGCCCCCGTGGCACGGGGGCGTGCCACGGGGTCTATTTTTTCTCTACAGCATGACCACCGAATTCATTCCTCAGGGCTGCAACAACCTTACCCGAGAAAGTATCTTCCTGCTGCGAGCGGTATCGCATTAAAACTGAAAGCGCGATAACGGGCGTGGCCAATTGCTTATCCAGTGCGGTTTCCAGCATCCACTTACCTTCTCCCGAGGAATGCATCACCCCCCTGATACCTTCAAGCTTTTCATCTTTTTCAAATGCATGCTGTGTAAGCTCCATCAGCCAGCTCCTGATTACGGAGCCATGGTTAAACATCCTGGCTACAGAAGCATAATCAAACTGGTACTCACTTTTTTCCATCAGCTCAAAACCTTCAGCAATGGATTGCATCATTCCATATTCAATTCCATTGTGGACCATCTTGGTAAAATGTCCGGCACCAGCTTCACCGCAATAAAGATATCCCTGCTCAACACTGATGGCCCTGAACAGCGGTTCGCAGTAATCAAAAACTTCTTTCTTTCCTCCAACCATTGCACACAGTCCGTTCAATGCCCCTGAAGTTCCTCCACTGCTTCCACAATCAAGAAATTCAATCCCTTTGGATTGAAGGGATTCATACCTTCTCACTGAATCGCGGTAATGAGAATTTCCACCATCAATAACTATATCCCCTGCCTGCAAGAATTCGAGAAGTTGGGATATCATATCGTCCACAATATTCCCGGCCGGAACCATCAACCAAATCACTTTCTTTCCCTTCATGGAAACAATTGCATCACCCAGGTTAGTGAAAGCGGTAATGCCTTCCTGTTTAATTTTTTCCACGGCTTCCTGTGAAATATCATTCGCTATCACCCTGAATCCATTTCTTTCCAGGTTTAAGGCAAGGTTATAACCCATCTTTCCCAAACCGATCAACCCTATTGTATCCTGTTTGTTCATGAAAATTATTTTTTGAGTGAATGTTGAAGTGAATATAATTCATGAAAGCTGCCAGCCAATTGGCTGTACAGCCCGGAATAAACCCGCGATAAATTGCTGTATAATTCCCTATGCTTTTCTACAGGCCTGAAATGGCTGGCTAACCCTTCCTCCTGTTTGAGATTTTCCAGGCTTTTTACCAAACCAAGGGAAAGGTATCCTAACATGGCAGCACCTATTGATGAAGCGTCACTATTATCTCTTACAGAAATATTCCTGCCAGTAATGTTTGCCAGCAACTGGACCCATTGTTTCGACCTTGTGAAACCACCATTGGCAATGATT
>JAEWIW010000045.1 GCA_023386855.1 Bacteroidota bacterium
CTGATGTTGCATATGCTGGAAAAATGGGTACACATTCCCTGGATCATGAATCCATGGGTTCAGCTCGCACTTGCCACTCCGGTATATATTGTTGGAATGGACTTCTTCGGAAGAAGTGCTATAAAGAGCCTTAAGAACAGGATGCCCAACATGAACGTGTTGATTGCTATCGGTGCCACCGCAGCATTTATTTACAGTCTTATCGGCGCATTAATGGGCCTTGGCAATGATTACCTTTTCTTTGAAACCAGCGCCGCCATCATCACACTGGTATTCCTGGGCAATTACCTCGAAGACGCTTCAATACAATCGACCCAGCGGTCATTGAACGCCCTCGTTAAATCACAAAAGGTCACCGCTAATATGATCGCCTTCGATGAACATCATCATGAAGTGATCCTTCCGGTGGAAAATACAGCCTTACGTCATGGCGATCTCATTCTTATCAAAACTGGTGAACAGGTTCCTGCGGATTGTAAAATTCTCTGGGGCAATGCATCCGTGAATGAATCATTGCTGACCGGTGAAAGCATTCCATTATCGAAAAAAGCAAAGGACCAGCTAATCGGGGGAAGCCTTATGATCGAAGGCAATGTCAAAGCCATGGTCACAGCAGAAGCAAAGGATTCGGTGCTTTCCAATATCATTAACCTGGTACGGCAGGCACAGGGAGAAAAGCCTCCCGTTCAGCAAATGGCCGATAAGATAAGCGCCATTTTTGTTCCGGTGGTGTTGGGCATTGCCGCATTAACCTTCATCATTAACCTGGTGGTATTGCAGGAGTTTACTCCTTCATTAATGCGCACCATCGCTGTACTGGTGATCGCCTGCCCCTGTGCCATGGGACTGGCTACCCCGGCAGCAATTGCCGTAGGGCTGGGCCGTGCAGCAAGAACAGGAATACTGTTTCGAAATGCAAAATCCCTTGAATTGTTTAAGGATATTCAACAGGTAGTATTTGATAAAACAGGAACACTAACTACAGGAGCATTTAAGATATCATCGTATAATATAGAAGATGGTGAAATGAGTGAAGAAGAATTTAAAAAGATAATCTTCTCACTTGAAAAATATTCTAACCACCCTATTGCCAAAGCGATCGCTTCGGAATGGAAAACAAAAGATGATATCCGCTGGCAAAGCACTGAAGAAATTAAAGGCCTTGGCATGAAAGGCACTACAAGAGAAGGAACAAGCTGGCAGACTGGTTCTTTTAATATCGCTGCTGACTTCACTTCCGATGACAGTCACAATGTTTATATCATGCGCGATAATAAATATATCGGCTGGATAGATGTGATGGATGAGATCAGGCCTGAGGCGCTTTCTGTTATTAAATATCTTAAGGCAAGAAATATCAAAACCATATTGCTGAGTGGTGACAGGGAAGCAAAGTCGCGCAGCCTTGCTGCAAAGCTGGGCATTGAAGAAGTGATGGCAGAACAAACGCCCACTCAAAAAATGGAAACGATTGAAAGGCTTACCAGCCTTACCCCAACCGTAATGGTCGGCGATGGGATCAATGATGCTCCGGCACTGGCAAAGGCAACCATTGGAATATCACTGAGTGAAGCTTCACAACTTGCCATGCAAACAGCCGATGTTGTACTCATGAATCATGGACTTAAAAATCTTCCATCTTCATTAGGCCTTGGACGACATACTTTTTTAACCATCAAACAGAATCTTTTCTGGGCATTCTTCTATAACATTATTGCCATACCTGTTGCCGCAACAGGTTTACTCACCCCCGCATTTGGCGCATTGGTAATGGGATTGAGTGATGTTGTACTTGCAGCCAACTCGGTAAGATTGTATGTAAAGAAAGTAGTATAGTGAATCTTCATTCCATATTAAAAGAATATTGGGGTTACGACAAATTCCGTTCCTTACAGGAAGAGATCATACGATCCGTTCTTGAGGGAAAAGATACGCTTGCCCTTTTACCAACTGGAGGAGGAAAATCCATCTGCTTCCAGGTTCCGGTTATGGCGATGGATGGACTATGCCTTGTGATCAGTCCGCTGATCGCATTGATGAAAGACCAGGTAGAAAATCTCCGCCGAAAAAACATTACTGCGTTTGCCATTTATTCCGGCATGAGCAGGAAGGAAGTTGTCAATACTCTTCAACTGGCTGCAAACAGTAATTGCAAGTTTCTATATCTCTCACCCGAGCGACTTGAAACAAAACTTTTCCTTGAGCACCTGCCTGCATTGGGAGTAAGCATGATCGCTGTTGATGAGGCACATTGCATTTCTCAATGGGGATATGATTTCAGGCCTCCTTACCTGCGCATTGCAAAGCTAAGGGAAGAACTTCCTGGTATCCCAATGCTGGCAGTCACGGCATCCGCAACTGCATTGGTGCAGCAGGATATCTGTGAAAAATTACATTTGCACCAGCCTTCCATTTTCAGGCAATCTTTCGAGCGACCAAATCTTTCCTATAGCGCGTTTAATGAATCATCCAAGGTCAATAAACTGGTTGATATCCTATCAAAGGTTCATGGCACTTCAATCGTTTATTGCCGCAGCAGGAAAAAAACAAAAGAGATCGCGGAGCTTCTAATACTTAACGGCATACCTGCAGACTATTATCATGCAGGATTAAGCAGTGAAGACCGCGCCCTGAAGCAGGATGCATGGATGAAAGATCATACAAGGGTAATTGTTTGTACCAATGCATTTGGTATGGGCATTGACAAGCCCAATGTCAGGTCTGTAATTCATATGGATGTGCCAGAATGCCTTGAAAATTATTACCAGGAAGCCGGAAGGGCCGGTCGCGATGGACTTAAATCATATGCAGTTCTATTGTATAATGAAGAAGACCTTGCGGACCTTGAAAAATCTGCAGAAACAAAATTTCCTGCACTGGAAGAAATCAGGCAGGTATATCAATACCTGGTAAATTACCTTCAACTTCCTGAAGGCGCAGGTGAAGGCATGTACCTTGAATTTGACCTAATGGAATTCATCAGGAGCAACCGCCTGAACGGTACTGTGGCCATTGCTTCCATCAAGGCACTGGAACAGGAAGGTTATCTTGGTTATAGTGACCAGGTTTTTCTTCCACCGCGTGTACAGTTCACGTGTGATAAGCATTACCTGCATGAATTTGAAAAGATAAATCCTGCACTCGATAATGTTATTAAAACACTACTCAGGACCTATGAGGGAATCTTCGACCAGGGTGTGGCGATCAATGAAAAATACCTGGCTTACCTGTTGAAACAAGACCTGGTGCAAACCACAAGAGAACTGAAGATGTTGCATAATGCAGGGGTGATCGATTACCAGCAGCAAAAAGATACACCCCAATTATATTTTCTTGTTCCAAGAGTTAAGGTCTCTGATCTCTCCATCAATATGGCATTTTACCGCGAACGAATGAAACTATACCTAAGCAGGGTCAAAGCCATTCGTCATTTTGCCATAAGTAAAAATGAATGCAGGAGCAGGATGCTGGCAATATATTTTGGTGATAAAGATGCAAAGGACTGCGGCATCTGCGATAATTGTCTTTCAAAAAAAAGGCAGCCATTAAGTAACAGGGATTTTGACATCATCCGCAAAGCGATCGCAGAAATTCTTGCGGAAGGCAGCATTGAAACTAATGACCTTTATGCAAAGCTACCCCATATAAAAAAAGATAACCTCTCCTCAGTATTAAGGTTTCTTCAGACTGAAAATATTGTGCAGGTGGATCGAAATGGAAAAGTGGGCATGGCTGGAACGGGTATGTAATTGGAAAATTTTAAGATAACCCTGGCAAAAAATATATGGTATGGCTTTATTGAACGTATCAGGAGTTTGGAAATTCAAAGAGAATAAACCAATTGTTGAAGAGATCAGTTTTGTTCAGCAGCCAATGGAAAATATTGCCATTGCCGGTGAAACAGGATCTGGTAAAAGCACTTTGCTGAAAATCATTGCAGGGCTTATTCAACCCGATAAGGGAGCAGCTTTTTTTAACGACCGTAAAATTGAAGGCCCCAATGAACGGCTCATACCTGGTCATCCCGGTATAGCATACCTTTCACAGCATTTTGAATTAAGAAATAACTACCGGGTTGAAGAGATACTTGAATATGCCAATGAATTAAGTGATCCTGAAGCGAAAGAGATCTTTCATATCTGCCGGATTGGTCATCTTTTACATCGCAAGACCGACCAGTTATCCGGGGGCGAAAAACAAAGAATAGCTATCGCAAGATTACTCATATCATCGCCACAGTTATTAATTCTTGATGAACCTTATTCCAACCTCGACATGGATCATAAGCAGGCGATGAAGGCTGTAATTAAAGATATAGATGCAAGGCTGAACATATCCTGCATACTGGTATCGCATGATCCTTCCGACATTCTTTCCTGGGCAAATGAGATCATTGTATTAAAGGATGGAAAGATTGTTCAGAAGGGAGTTCCCCAGGATATTTATTTTAAACCTGCCAATGAATATGTTGCCGGCCTGTTCGGTAAATTCAATACAGTTAAAAAAGATGACAAGGAATATTTTATACGGCCTGAAAAAATAAAAGTGCATATAGGGAATAAAGCCAATGAAAACCTTGAACCGGGGCATGTTACCAGCATTCATTTTTTTGGCAGCTATTATGAGATGGAAGTCAGGGTCGGTGACCAGTTAATGCTTGTACGCACTATTGACAATGAACATCAAATAGATGACGAAGTACAATTG
>JAEWIW010000062.1 GCA_023386855.1 Bacteroidota bacterium
CAGATCAGGAAGCAGTTCCAGAACAACGATTATATTTATAAAGTTCGATAATAATAAGCTTCAGTTCCTTAAGAACCCGGCATAACCGGTGAGGCTTGGTAAACAAAAAGAAAAAAAGTCTAAATACTAAATCATGGTAGAGATTAAATCAGATGAGATATCCGCGATATTGCGCCAGCAATTGAGCAATTACGATTCTGCTGCCACCCTGGAAGAAGTTGGAACTGTACTGCAGGTTGGGGATGGTATCGCCCGCGTTTATGGCCTCAGTAATGTAGGTAGCGGTGAGCTCGTTGAATTTGAAGATGGTGTTCGTGCCATCGCATTGAACCTTGAAGAGGATAATGTGGGTGTGGTATTGATGGGAGATTATTCCGAAGTAAAGGAAGGATCCAAGGTTCGCCGTACCGGTAGCATCGCCTCTATCAAAGTAGGTGAAGGTATGCTTGGCCGCGTGGTGAATACACTTGGTGAGCCTATCGACGGTAAAGGTCCCCTGCAGGGTGAGCGTTATGAAATGCCGCTGGAGCGTAAAGCACCTGGTGTTATCTTCCGTGAGCCTGTTAAAGAACCGCTTCAAACTGGTTTGAAAGCGATCGACGCCATGATTCCTATTGGTCGCGGACAACGTGAATTGATCATCGGTGACCGCCAGACCGGTAAAACGGCTATCGCCATCGATACCATTATCAACCAGAAAGAATTTTTTGAAGCAGGTCAGCCTGTATATTGTATTTATGTAGCGATCGGACAGAAAGCTTCCACTATTGCCGGTGTAATGAAAACACTGGAAGACAATGGTGCAATGGCTTATACCACCATCGTTGCAGCCTCCGCATCTGATCCTGCTCCTTTGCAGTTCTATGCTCCATTTGCCGGTGCTGCGATTGGTGAATTCTTCCGTGATACCGGTCGTCCTGCACTGATCATCTATGATGACCTTTCAAAACAGGCGGTGGCTTACCGTGAAGTATCCCTGTTGCTGCGCAGACCACCCGGACGTGAAGCTTATCCTGGTGACGTATTCTACCTGCATAGCCGCTTGCTGGAGCGCGCTGCTAAAGTGATCAATGATGATTCTGTTGCAAAGAACATGAACGATCTTCCTGAATCCATTAAACACCTGGTTAAAGGTGGTGGTTCACTTACTGCACTTCCGATCATTGAAACACAGGCTGGTGACGTATCTGCGTATATCCCCACAAACGTGATCTCTATTACTGATGGACAGATCTTCCTTGAATCGAACCTGTTCAACGCCGGTATCCGTCCTGCGATCAACGTAGGTATCTCTGTAAGCCGCGTGGGTGGTAATGCACAGATCAAATCCATGAAAAAGGTTGCTGGTACACTTAAACTTGACCAGGCGCTTTATCGTGAAATGGAAGCCTTCTCCAAGTTTGGTGGTGACCTTGATGCCGCTACAAAACTGGTGCTGGATAAGGGTGCAAGAAACGTGGAAATCCTTAAACAGGCGCAGTATAGCCCTTATTCTGTAGAAAAGCAGGTTGCTATCATTTACCTGGGTACACAGGGTTTGATCCGTGAAGTACCTGTGCGCAGGGTGAAGGAGTTTGAAGAACATTTCCTGATGGAAATGGAAAACAAACTTCCTGATGTTCTCGCTCAATTCAAAAAAGGAAACCTTCCCGAAGAAGGTATCAATAAAATGATCGAACTGGTGAATGGATTGATCCCTCAGTACAAGTAATCGTTCTTCATGATAAGTTCTCAATGGCCTCCCTGCGGAGGCCATTGTTATTTATGTCCACTCCTGGTACTTCAGTACATTGCATTTCAATGATGTGAGTTACCTGTTGAATACTTTTTTGAGAAATGGTAATTTTACTATTGCATAATCCAACTTTGTAAATAATATTTGCATTCAGGTAAGTGCCTGCTCTTCTCCAAATCCTCCCGAAAAATTTTACTCTGAACCATTTCCTGTGGGGCCTCAAAACCCTCAGTCATGAATTTATTTACTCTTTACCCTGGAAATGAACCTAAACCAACAGGTTCCATTTTGTTTCGATTTGTATTGGCATTGATCATGTTCCTTTGTTTGTCCTATGCCACTTTTGCCAGCCCTGGTATTCATTCCACCGTGGTAGCACCTCCTGTAGAATTTAATTCTTTTTCATTAGCCAGGACCGCTGACCGATTGGAATTCAGGTGGATGGTGTCGCAGGAAACAGATGTGAAATACTATGTGATCGAACAAAGTGCCGATGGGCGTCATTACAAAGAACTGGCCATAGTTTTTCCTTTCGAAGACCAGTCGCTGAACAATGCATATGCAGTGAAACTGGCCAATTTAAAGAAAGGAAAATACTTCAGGATCAAATCCGTAGATAATGCTATGGAAGCTACTTTTTCTTCGTCGAAAGAGGTTGGTGAATAAAAAGGGATAATTAAATCCTGTACTTAGTATTGTATTAATAGCAGTACAATGCCTTCATTGCACTGTGCTAAATAAAGATTTTTTAAAGGGTACGATCAACATGCGCCGGGTCTTTTCAGGCCTGGCTTTTTTATTTTTTCCCCATGACATTCTTTTCTTTTTCAATTTATTACATGCTTTTTATTGCAGTTTAAAAATGCAGTTGCTGATTAAAAAAAGTGATCGATCTTTTGCTAAACCGGTTTTTTAGCTATTTTCAGGGTAGGAAATCTTTCTTGATCCATAAAACGGTTAAGAAAAATTGCTTGCACATATAAAAAACAAGTATGATTAAAAAAATTGCAACTGGCATTGCCATGGGATTTTTTCTACTGGTCAGCATTCCCCTCCTTGCACAGAACGATACGGCAAATGTTCTTCCTTCATGGGCCTTTGGTGGATTTAAACGGCCCGCAAATAATCCAATAATTACACCTAAAGAAAGTTCGCGTTTTTTTGATCCTGTTCTTGAAAAGAAGGTGGATTGGGAGTCCAATGATACTTTTAATCCAGGTGCTGTTGTAAAAGATGGTAAAGTGTATGTATTGTATCGTGCAGAAGATAAAACAGGTGTCCAGATCGGCCACAGGACTTCAAGGATAGGCTGTGCGGTGAGTTCCGACGGGTTGAATTTTAAGAGAAGTCCTACCCCGGTTTTATACCCCGCAAACGACGACCAGAAAAAATATGAATGGCCGGGAGGTGTTGAGGATCCCCGTGTGGCTGTTACGGAAGATGGAACCTTTGTAGTTTTTTATACTGCCTGGAACAGGGATGTTCCCCGGCTTGGTGTGGCTACATCAAAAGACCTGAAAAACTGGACCAAGCATGGACCCATATTTGAATCTGCACATGAAGGCAAATTCAATAAGGTTCCCCATAAATCCGCCTCGATTGTAACCAGGCTGGTTGGAGATAAGCAGGTTGTTGCCAAAATCAACGGCAAATACTGGATGTATTGGGGAGAACTGGGTGTGTTCGCAGCTACTTCCGACAATCTTGTGGACTGGGAAATTTTACTCGACGAACAGGGTAATCCTAAGCCATTGATCTCTCCCAGGAAAAATCATTTTGACAGCGACCTTACTGAATGTGGTCCGCCCGCAATAATGACCAAGGATGGGATCCTGTTGCTGTATAATGGAAAGAACAATGTTGAGTATGGCGACAAGCGTTTTACAGGTAACAGCTATTGTGCAGGGCAGGTGCTGTTTGATAGTAATGATCCTACCAAAGTGCTGGGAAGGCTGGATGTTCCCTTTATGCGGCCCATGGAAGACTTTGAAAAAAGTGGTCAATACGTAAATGGAACAGTATTCCTTGAAGGACTGGTATATTTTAAAAAGAAATGGTTCCTCTATTATGGTTGTGCCGATTCAAGAGTAGGTGTAGCCGTGTATGATCCTTCTAATCCTTCTCCTCCTGATCCGCTTCCTTCCAGGTAATCATCATGCTTAAAAAGAAAAAAATATCGATCAATGACATTGCGCGGAAGTTTAATACTTCCAAGAGCACGGTATCCTTTATTCTTAATGGAAAGGCCAAAGAAAAAAGGATCAGCGAAGAACTTACCCGCAATGTGTTGAACCATATTGAAGAAATTGGTTTCCGGAGAGATTCTGTTGCATTAAGTCTTGCTACGGGTAAAACCAATACCATCGGGCTTATCGTTGAAAATATCGGCGATCCTTTCTTTGCTTCGGTTGCTTCCTTGATCGAAGAGAAAGCTTATGAAAATAAATACAAGATAAGTTATAGCAGCACCAACGGTAAAACATCAAAGGCCATATCACTGATCAATATGTTCAACGACCGTAAGGTAGATGGATATATTATTTGTCCGCCGGAGCATGTAGACAAACAGGTAAAAGCCCTTATCGAAGAAGGGACACCTACCATATTGTTCGATCGTTTTATACCGGAATTGCAGGCCGATTATATTGGAATAGATAACTTTGAAATCACCTTTAAAGCTGCAAAGCACCTCTATGAAAGTGGGTACCGGAATATAGCACTGGTTACGCTTGATTCGGCCCAAACACAGATGCAGGCCAGGCTTGAAGGGTACAATAAGTTCATAGAAAAAAAGAACTTGCAGGAATACCTGCTGAAAATTCCGTTCAATTTGCCGGAAGAGCAATCCATCAGTCGTATAACTACCTTCCTTAAACGAAATAAAAGTATTGATGCAGTAATATTTGCAACCAATTACCTCGCCGTAAGAGGTTTGCAATCCATTCGTATCCTGTCGATCAATATTCCTGACCAGCTTGGCGTTATTGCTTTCGATGATAATTCATTATTTAAACTTTATTCTCCATCCATTACAGCTATTGCCCAACCTATCGAGGAATTAAGTGAAAAATTAATTGATATGCTGTTGGAAAGAATGAAGGAAAGTCCCACCCGAGGCCGTAGAAAAAAAGTAATTGTACCCGCAAAACTGGTTGTTCGCGAGAGTACCAGAAAATCAACCGCCAACTAATACATCAAAACGATCTTGCTTATGCCATCGATCGAAATTCGTTTTATTCCTTTGCTAAACCGGTTTACTAAGGGGTTTCATGGAAAATATTTCCCGGGGCTTTTGTGTGCTGTTTTGCTGAGTATGTTCATAATCTTACCTGGTAAATCCGGAGCACAGGTGAAATTATCAGTGGCTGGTGATAGCGTATCGGGCTATCATGCCAAGATTGATGATGGAAATTCAACAATAATAAAAGAAGAAAAATTAAAGCTTACGCTGTATAACCTTGACCGTACGGTGATGGTAGACATGGATACCCTGAATTTTGTAACCTGGAAAGGGAATTCGCAGGAAATTAATTTATCGGGGTCGGTTCATCTTCCCGATTTTGATGCGGATCTTTTTATCAGCCAACTGTACCAGGTAATCAATGGGCAAACCATTAAGAAGACGGTTTCTTTTTTCCAGCCTTCCATGATGCAGATGTATTATATTCTTGATGAAAGATCCGTTCCCGCTCAAAAGCCATCAAAGTATATAACCTTCGAGCAGGATGATTTCCCCGGCGGCCTGGTGCATGAAATGTTTCCGGCAGCAGGTTTTCTCACCGGCGACAATAAAGTAGTGGGATATCTTACCGATGCCGGATACATTAATCAATATACACGTACTACAAGGAGGCGTTATAATGGCCGGGGACATGGCTTTGTGGGTATGAAGTTGCTTCCCGATCCATCGCTGCTCAGCGTGGCTTCAAAACAGGAGCAACAGGATGGGAAGGATTATATACAATACCGTTTTGGTGAAGTGTATAACCTTGAACAGGGAAAGGATAGCGTATTGAAACCGCTAAAAAGGCAGCAGCAGGAAGGATTGGTAGAAACGGCTAATGATAATGAAATCTATTTGAAAGGCAATGGAAAGGATCGGCCCTCCATAAGTTTTCTCACCCCTATAAGTGACCAGCAGGTCTATACTATTTCTTTTAAAAGTATGGGCAATGCTCCTATAGCCCTGAAATTTTTTAGAATAAGGAATGGTAAGCCAACGATTGAACTGGAACATGGTATCAAGTACTTTGACGGCTACCAACCTTCACAAAAGGAATGGCTTGAATTTTCGGGCAGCATCTTCACCCCATATATTGAAAAAGACAGCGTGATCATGATCTTAAGCAGTGCAGCAGAAGATGGAAAGGAAGTGAGGCTCAGGGATCTAACTATCGTTGCTAATCAACCACGCAGCGAGGCTTATAATTACCTTCCGCTTGGAGATACCATTCATAAAACCACTTTCATTTTTGTTGAGCCGTGGAAGGATCACAGGAATTTCATGATCTCTGCGCAAACAAGATTATCAGAAGGGAAGGGTTTTAAAGGAACACAGATCGAGAAAATGCTTTATGCCAATTTCAACATGCTCACCTGGGTTTCCTCCATCCGGAATTTTACTCCATTCAGTGTGCCCAATATGAATTATGCACCTGATATGTATAACAGGGATTGCTTCTGGACAATTGTATCCACCTATAATCGCGAACTCAATCAGGAGATATGGGAACAATGGGCAAACACACAATCGGCTGAAGGAGGCATTGCAACCATCATCACGCCCTATATGGGATCAACAGAAACAAAGGATAATGAATCTACGATTTTGTGGCTTGTATGGGCTATGCTTAACAAAAGAAGATTTGGTATTGAACCACCGCGGGAAAAAATTCAAAAAGCTATGGAATATGTGCTAAAAAATTTTGATGAAGATCGCGATGGAATATGCTATGCCCATTTTCCCATGAGCCAGATCGATATAATGGATTATAACCCAAAAACAAATCGTTTATCGGTTAACCAGGGCATGCTTGCCATTGCATTAAGAACGATCAGGGAACTAGGCTATGATCTTTCTGAAGAATACATACAGAAAGCAGAACAGGGATACCGTGATTTTTATGATCCGAAAAGGAAACATCTTTTGTTTGACCGCAATTATCCTGATATTATTTCGCTCACTGATCTTGAACCGGAATTCCTTTCTCTCTGGTTATTTAAAAAGCCCATCCTGACCGATGAGATGGTTCAACAACATCTTGAGCAGGTGCCGGTGTTAAATAAGGTGAAAGATGCACCCTGGCCTGAACTGGGTACCACTGCACCCACGCTTATTCAACTGGTTAAAGGCAAAAAGAAATTTTCTTACCTCAATACCGACTACCAGCCCTTTGGTCAATTTGGAATCGATAATTATAAAGGCGGAAAAGTGGATGGCTTCTACTATAACGGAGGAAGCTGGTTCAGGCCTGAATACTGCGCATATGTAACAGGCCTGAAGCACGGATGGAACAAAGCCTCAAAGCTCATGGAGAACAGGATATGGGCGGAGATCAACCTGAACCCGGATTGGCCTTTCAGTAAGGAGTTCATACCGACGAAATGGACCTCAACCAGTTCATGGTGGAATTCAACAAAAGGATTGTCGTGGAATATTTTCATCCTGATGGCCAATGAAGTGGCCGGACTAAGAGATCCGCATGATGACCCGGATTACAGCAACTAACTCAATATTCACTTGCTCATATAAAAATTAACCAACATGAATCAACACTTACATCCCAGGAGGCTTATAATGCTACTCGCATTCTGCCTTGTAAGCCATGGGCTAATGGCCCAAATTAGTGTCAGCGGGACAGTTAAAGATGAAGATGGAAATGCCCTGGTAGGCGTTACCGTAAGCCAGGAAAAATCTTCCAACAGTACGCTAACCAATGAACAGGGAACTTTTTCAATTGTATTGTCTGCCGAAGGAGCTCAGTCGCTCGAATTCAGCAATATCGGTTAT
>JAEWIW010000257.1 GCA_023386855.1 Bacteroidota bacterium
TGGTTCAAGGAACTGCTTCACGAAGCAGAATCCATTGCGGGGTTGCTTGAAAAACCGGTCAATGATAATTCACCGCAATTGCAAACCGTGGTTCATCGCCTTGCCAGGATCACAACCATCCTGAAAGTGCTGGTGCACCAGATCGATATCATGGAAACCATGACTCCAATGGATTTCCTGGAATTCCGTGATATGTTACGCCCCGCGTCAGGGTTTCAAAGCTGGCAGTTCAAATTGCTGGAAGCCAGGCTGGGATTGAAATTCGAACGCCGTCATGGACAGGAATACTATATTTCACAATTGAGGGAGGAACACGTAAAACTCATCCGCGAGGCGGAATCGTCCCCGACCATACTTCAACTCGTAAACGAATGGCTTGAACGGATGCCATTCTTTACCGAAGAAGAAAACTGGAAAAATTATGAAGCCATAAATCCATCAAAAGAAAGGGATTTCTGGACCGACTACCGCTATATCTATTCTTCTTCACTTGCGGAAGGGGAAAAAGCAAACATTGAAATGTTTGATACCGTGTTACTGGGTGCGTATAACGACCATGCACAACCGAAAAATACTAACGGGGTTGGATATGCGAAAACAGGCGAAGATTCACAAGCAAATGTTGCTGGTCAACCTGCTTCTATAAGTGCAAGGCAGTTAAGTCCCAAAGCCTGCAGGGCAGCACTGTTCATCATGCTTTATCGTGGGTATCCCATCCTGCAGCTTCCTTTCCAGTTGCTGAATTCATTGCTTGAAATTGATGAGCAACTAAGCACGTGGCGTTACAGGCATATGAATATGGTGCACAGGATGATCGGATCACGCATTGGTACGGGCGGCAGCAGCGGGAAAAATTACCTGGCCGGGGCAACGCAAAAACATATGATCTTCTCCGAAATTGCCGGCCTTACCAGCCTGCTGATCGAAAGAAGCCGCCTGCCGGTATTAAGTCATGAAATGGAACGCAGGCTTGGTTTTATGGGTTGAAATTATAACTGTTACCAGTTGGCCGGAAGCTAAATATAATGTGCGGAAACCATTCTCAGGTATCCTTTTTAATGTGCGGAACCATTCCCAGGTATCCTTCTTAATGTGCGGGAAACCATTCTCAGGTATCCTTCTTAATGTGCGGAAACCATTCTTTTCCTGCCAAGGAAAACGGCTGAAATAATAGCCAGCACTGCACTTACCACGAACAGCGCCTGGTCGCCCTTCCATGCCCAGAGCAATCCGGCCATCATACTGGCAATGAATAATGAAAGGCTTTGGAGTGAATTGAAAAGGCCCAGCGAAGTAGCCATCTGCTCCCTTGTTGAAAGGTTGCTGATCAGCGCCTTGCTGACGCTTTCGGTAGAAGCTGCATAAATTCCATACAGCAGGAACAAGGCATATAAACCCCATATACTGGTATTGAATGCGAAGCCGAGATAGACCATGGCAAAGAGTACGATCCCGCCAACCAGCACTTTCTTTAAACCTGCCCTGTCGGCCAGCTTTCCAAGCGGGTAACTGGTTAGGGCATACACCAGGTTATAAAAAATATAGGCGCTGATGGTAATGGTATCGCTTCCTGAAATTTCTTTAGCCTTCAATAAAAGAAATACATCGGAGCTATTGGCCACCGCAAATAGCAGGAGCCCTGTAACCGTGTACCGGTAAGGTTTCCCGGCTTTGGGCCAGTAAGAAAAATAACTGAAGAAGCCTTCCTTTTTCTTAGTCCCTTGAAATTTTTGAGGGTCTTTAATTTGAGCGCCTTCAGTTTTCTCGCCTTCAACCTGGGCACCTATAAATTTCTCGCTTTTAATTTGAGCATCTTTAATTTGAGCATTTTCAGTTCGAGCATCTTTAATTTGAGCGCCTTCAGTATTTGTTTGCGCGCGAAATGAGGGTCTTTTTTCTTTCAGCAGGAAAATACATGCAACCGATAGCAGGCCAGGAATGAATGCCAGGTAGAACATGCGCGTATAATCACCAGGAAAAAAATGAAGGTATGCCAGGGCAAATATTGGCCCGATCACAGCACCAACTGTATCCCATGAACGGTGGAAACCAAAAATACGACCCCTGGTTTGGGGAGTGGCTTCTGCAGAAAGCAGTGCATCGCGCGGAGCAGTTCGGATGCCTTTCCCGAGCCGGTCGGTGAACCTGGCAAAGAAGATCCACAAGGGATAAATGAACATGGCCATCATCGGTTTGGATAAGGCACTCAGGAAATATCCGGTTTTTATGAAGGGCAATCGTTGAAGGCGAAGGTCTGACTGTTTCCCGAAATAACCCTTGCTCATGCCAACGGTTACTTCAGCGATACCTTCAAGAAGACCAATGTACACAACTGAAAATCCAATCTGTTGCAGGTAAACAGGCACAACCGGGTAGAGCATTTCACTGGCCATATCGGCCAGCATGCTTACCATTGAAAGTATCCAAACCGTTCTTGTGATGATCTTCATGTGAACTATTTAGGTCAACCTGCAAGTTCATACAATAAATCAGAAACAAATGAGTTGTATGCTGTGGAAAAAATGCCTATAAGTCAAGGCTTTCACTTTGTTTATTCGAATTATTTAATTCAATTTTGCTGGCATTAGTATAAAATTCAAATCTGTTCAATATCAATGGGATTATTCAATTTTCTCACACAGGAGATCGCTATGGACCTGGGTACTGCAAATACCCTGATCATCCATAACGACGAGATAGTAGTAAACGAACCAAGCATAGTAGCGCTCGACAGAAATAATCCCAAGAATGTGCTGGCAGTGGGGAAGAGGGCTTTGATGATGCACGAAAAAACACATGAAAGCATTCGAACCGTTCGCCCGCTCAAAGATGGTGTTATCGCCGACTTTAATGCTGCGGAACTCATGATAAGGGAAATGATCAAGATGATCTATCCCAAAAAGCCATTGTTTCCCCCCAGTTGGCGTATGATGATCTGCATTCCTTCCAGTATTACCGAAGTAGAAAAAAGAGCTGTGCGCGACAGTGCCGAACAGGCCGGCGCCAAAGAAGTATATCTTTTGCATGAACCAATGGCCGCTGCCCTGGGTATCGGCATCGATGTGGAAGAGCCAGTAGGCAATATGATCATCGATATCGGCGGTGGTACCACCGGTATTACGGTGATTGCGCTGGCCGGTAT
>JAEWIW010000271.1 GCA_023386855.1 Bacteroidota bacterium
TAGAAGCTACCAATAGGAACGCCATTATCGGATTTTGTTGTAAAGCCCTGCTGGCCTATCCCTCCATCAAGCAATGCCTGTCCACCGTTAAGGTTAAGTGTTTTATTGGTATTGAACGTAATGTTACCTCCTATAAAATAAGAGAAGTCTTTATTCAGGTCATCACTCCATCTTAAGGATGCTTCAAATCCACTGTTCTGTATGGTGGCCGCATTGGTGATCATGATTCCATTGCTGGATACGATGGCAGGAACATTGATGTTAACCAATGCATCTTTTGTTTTCTTATTATAGTAATCCAGTTCACCGCTAAGCTTGCGATCGAGCAGGCTGAATTCAAAACCGATATCATATTCTTCCGTGATCTCCCAGCGAAGGTTTTTATCTTTTGCTTTATCGATCACACTTCCCAATTGAATATTGTTATCAAAGAAATAAGGAAGGCCGGTGACGGCAGTAACCGTGAAGGCGTCGGAAGGAATATTATCATTACCCAACCTACCCCAGCTGGCACGAAGCTTAAGGTTATCAAACAGCTCCTGGTTTTGCATAAAACTTTCTTCCGAGATCACCCATCCGATACCGAAGGATGGAATATATGCCCAGCGGTTTTGGGATGGGAACCTTGAACTACCATCGGCACGGAATGTTGCAGTAAACAGGTACTTATCCATAAAGGCATAGTTCAACCTTCCTATAAATGAATTTCTTGCCCATTTATCTCCGCCACCATTACTCAATGCTGTATTAGGATCACCTGACCCCCCCAGGTACCATAATGCAGGATCTGCAGGAACACCTCTTCTTGTACCATTGATGAAATCTCCCTGGAACTGTTCAGCCGTGAAGCCGGCCAGCGCAGTAAGGTTATGATCACCGAAGCGCTTTGAGTAAGTGGCCGTGTTCTCCCAAAGCCAGCGGAAACCCTTGTTGTTGGTGATGTTCAGGAAACTGAATTCACGTCGCTGGTTACCGCCCGCCACCAGGAAGGTGGATTCATCATTATTGTATTGGTAATCGTAAACCCTGCGATTATTATGGTCAAGATCAGCACCCAGGCTTGATCGCAAAGTCAGTTCACGAATGGGTTTCAGTTCAAGGTAAACATTACCCTGCAGCCTGTTGGTGATGTAGCGGTTGTTAGCTTTTTCAATATCCAGGAGAGGGTTACCTACGTTTCCTGCTGCAGATGTATTACCGTATTTACCATCAATTTTTGTAGGCACGGTTGGGTTGGCACGGTAGGCATTATTGTATGCGGCGCCCAGGTTAACATCATTGGCAATGCCATTGCTGAAAGAAGCGATAATACCCAGCTTCAGCTTACTGCTTAGTTTAAATTCAGTATTCTGCCTGAGAGTAAAGCGGCGGTATTTATTATCGATCACGATACCTTCATCGGTAAGGTAGCCGGCGCTGAGAAAGAAGGTGGCGCGATCGCTGCCACCCGATACTGATATATTATGATTTTGCCAGAAGGCATTACGCAGGATGGCATCGAACCAGTCGGTATTCACCGTGGGAGAATCAACGGTGATGCTGCCATATGCTTCATTCACATAGGCGGCATACTGGCGGCTATTGGCCATTTCAACCAGGTTTGCTGCCTGTCGCATACCCAGGTTGGCGTAGTATTCAACATTCAGCCGGCCTGAACGGCCCTTCTTGGTAGTGATGATGATGACACCATTTGCGCCGCGGACACCATAGATGGCCGCGGAAGAAGCATCTTTCAGTACGTCGAATGTGAGGATATCGTTGGTGTTGATATTACTGATATCATTGGTGATAACACCATCCACAACGTATAAGGGGTCGGCGCCACCCAGCATGGTACCCGTTCCGCGGATACGAACTATGGGGGAAGAACCCGGGGCACCCGAGCTGATCACCTGTACACCGGCCACCTTACCCTGGACGGCCTGTGTTGCAGTAAGGACTGGCTGTTTGGCCAGTTCGCCCCCTTTTACTGAAACAACTGAGCCGGTAACATCACGCTTGCGCTGTGTTCCATAACCCACTACTACTACCTGCTCCAGTTCACTGCCAGTGGCAGTAAGGGTGATAGATATAACGGCCTGTCCATTGATAGGCACTTCCTGCGATGAATAGCCCACATAGGAGATCACCAGTATGCCATTGGAAGGAGCATTGATGGTGAACTGGCCCGATGAATCGGTAAAAGTACCACGATTTGTATTTTTTAGTGAAACAGAAACGCCGTTCAGGGGTTCACCCGAAGCATTAAGGATGGTACCTGTAACGGGGCTTTGCTGTTGAGAGAAGGAGGAAAAGGAAAAGAAAAGAACAAGGATGCATAAAAAGCAATGGGCGCGTATGTCCATTGTCGTTAGAACTTTTTTCATAGCAACTTTTTTAATAATTCTAAGGCTGATACAGCCTGCTATTCGTTCATGCCGAACCATTCCCATGAGGATTTGGGTGGAATGCAAGACCATGGGGTTATGGCATGACTTGCAGCATTAAGATGTATAGCGCCAGGGGTTAAATGGAAAGAAATAATGCGGGCAGGACTATAAGATTCATGGAATTGGATTACCAGCTACTTAGACCCGGAATAGGGGTTTACTGCTGCCTCTAAGTACAATTAAAAATACAGAAAAATTTTAGGGGGGAAGGCAGGTTTTTGGCTACATTTGCGCTCTCTCAGGCCATCAGTTAAGGCTGATGGTTGTTGAGAAGGACCCTTAGCTCAGTCGGTTAGAGCATCTGACTCATAATCAGAGGGTCGCTGGTTCGAGCCCGGCAGGGTCCACTTCTACCCACCATAGCACAGGCGAAGGTGGGTTTTTCTTTTAGCCCCGGCGAACTATGTTCCCAACCCTAAACTGTTGTTTCCAGAACATTTTCTTTAGTAACTATTCCTCCAACCTCTTAATCATCGCTTCCATTTCGGTGATCTCCCTTTCCTGCGATTCAATGATCTGCAAGGATAATTTCTTTACCTCGGGATCCTTAATGGTGGCATGCTTGCTGACCATAATGGCTGAAGAGTGATGCGGGATCATGGCCTTCATGTATTGCACATCCTCAATAGGTGTTTGGGTGCGAAGCGCAGCAAGAACCACAATGAACACGACCACCCCACTTCCAATGATGATCGCATTCAGCTTTTTATTCATGTACATTTTTCCCATCATCAGCATCATCACCACGGCCATAGGTGCTACCATCATTATGGCCATATAAATCCTCGTAGCACTGGTATGGTAATGATCAAGTTTATCCATATTGAGGAACATTACCAGGTACATCACAATAAATGTTATTAGCATCATTATGGCGAATTTTCCATAACTCATCTTCATTTCCTCCTTGTGCATGTTCTTGTTCTCTTCCATACTTGTATATTTTAATGATCAAGGTTCTTTCCTGCGGCTTTCATAGAATCTCGGCAACGACCAGTTATACCTTACGGCCAGTATACGGATTAGAAAAACAACGATGATACCGATTACCGATGCAACATTAACGGTCATTCCTAACCAAAGAAGTACAAAGAACAATGCTCCACCCATAATGCTTGCAAGGGCATAGATCTCCTTTTCAAAAATCAGGGGAACATTATTTACCAATACATCCCTTAACACTCCACCGAAACAACCGGTTATCGTTCCCAACATGATACAAATTCCTGTACCAAGCCCATGCATCATTCCTTTTTGTATGCCAATCATACTGAATAAACCCAGGCCAATGGCATCAAAAAGAAATAACATGGTGTGCAGCTTTTTCATTTGTCCGCCGAAAAACATGGTTGAAACGGTGGCAAGCAATATGGCAAAAATGGCGGAAGCATTGGTGAGCCAGGCAACAGGAAGATCACCGATCAGCAGGTCGCGGATGGTTCCCCCACCAATGGCAGTGACAAAAGCAATGATCAATACACCGAATGGATCCAGTCTTTTTTCCATTGCGGCAAAACTTCCTGCAGCAGCAAAGCTGAAGGTTCCCAATATGTCGATGATTGAAATATAACTGGTATCCATCAGGATACAAGTTAGCGAATGAAAAGTAAAATGTTAATGGTGAACTGAAGGAGATAAGATTTTACTGCCAAAAGAAAGCATCTGCTTTACATCAGAGAGGACCTGTGGATAGGAATTTCCTTTTTGAAAATAACCCAGGGCACCAGCCAGCAACGCTTTTTCTTTATAAACCTGGCTTGACCCACTGGAATAAATAACTTTAGGAACAGGTTGAAATTGTACAATCTGGTTAAGCCTTAAAAGGGTTTCCATGCCATTGAGTTTAGGCATATCGTTATCCAGTATAATAAGATGAGGAAGCATATTATCTTTTATGGAAAGTTGATTAATAAGATCTTCACCATTCCTCGACCACCGAAGTGAAATACCGGGAAGCAACTCTATAAGCGCTTCTTCGAGAATCAAATAATCTTCACTGTCATCTTCGGCTATATACACGGACATTGGCATTGGCGAATTATTACCCTCATTTTATTTTCGGTTACCTTGTTACCAAATTCTTTGCCAAAGTTTCGATGTTCATCTTTTGATATGATACCCAATCGATAATTTTGCCCTGTAATTAAATGTGGAAGAATGTTTTTAGAAAGATTAAAAAAAGATACTGCCCCATATCACAGGGGCCTGGAAGCAAGCACTTTATCGGTTAACCTGGTGAGTAACCATGTAACACTTCATGATTACAGTCTATACCTTCAAAAGCTTCATTCATTTCAATCAACATTTGAAAATAGCGCTTACTCACAGTTATCTGGTATGATCACTGATATCGACAGCCGCCGCAAAACTGGCTTACTTGAAAAAGACCTGCACCTGTTGAATGCCAGGATACCAGGAGAAACTACGGATATCACACCAACACCTTCCACTATTCTTCAATGGCTTGGTGCCTTTTATGTAATGGAAGGCTCAACAATAGGAGGGGCAATCATTGCAAGGCACCTGCATAAACAACTTGGTTCATCCGTTGAAGGAAAGACCAATTATTTCGAAGTCTATGGTAAAGATCTTTCCGCGAAATGGAAATCCTTTCTTGCGATACTTCAACAATATGGTCGTGATGGAGCATCCCAGGATGAAATCATTAAAGGTGCAAACACTACTTTTGTTTCATTGAAATCCTGGTTCGAAAAAGATGAAGCACCATAATTACATCACCTCCATAACATTCTGTGAGCCTTCAGCTTCTCCTTTCATGTTCTTGCGTTTCAATATACTCATATCAATCTGTCCAAAGCGGAAGGAAAAATTCAACCTGAACATGGGAACATCGTTCAATTGACTGCTTTCCTGTATATAATACTGGCTTATGGTATATTGTTCATATTTACGCGTTCCAAACACGTCATTGACGCTAAAAGTTATTGAAGCAGCATTATTCTTCAGGAAGCTTTTTTGCAAGGCTAGGTCAATTCCATAATTGGCCCTGAAATAACCCTGTGCAGCACTTTGTGCAGGCCCGCTCATCGGTCCACCTTCCATTTCACCTCCCTGGTCAACTGGTAAATTGGTTTTCGACTGGTAAGTTCCTGACAACTGTATCTTAAAATTTTTCGGAAGTTTAAAGTTGTTGTTCATTTTCGCAAACCAACTCCATCTTGCATCCGGGGAAGCGCCATCAATATTTACAATATTGATCCTTGCATTATATAGGTTAACGTTCGTATTCATATCCCACCATTTTGTAAAAGTATTCTGTGAGGTAATCTCTGCCCCAATTGTACGACTGGAATTGGCATTCATAAAAGTTGAAACAGGACGCTTAACTCCATTATCCAGGCCGATGGTATCCAGGTACCTGGTGATAAGATCTGTAGTATACTTATAATAAACCGAAGCCATAAATGTATTGTTACCTTGAAAGTTCTTTGTATAACTGGCTTCAATGGAATGGGTGAATTCGGGGCGCAGCGCAGCATTCCCCCTGGCCCAGCTC
>JAEWIW010000322.1 GCA_023386855.1 Bacteroidota bacterium
TCCGAAGGCAATCGCCAGTAAAGCAATCAGGATAGTATCTACAGTAAATTTCATGATAGTTTGATTTAGTGAAATGCACTAAGCTTTTGAAAAACTTATCCTTGCTATGATCTTTGGAGATGACTTCTCCCCTTTTTTCATGATCCATAGCCTATAATTTTTCCCTGCCGCCCAGTCATCAACAAAATTATCATAATAACGACTTCCGGGGTTTCCACTTTGGCCCCCGGGATAAATTCCATAAGCTTCCGTTTCATCCGTTAGCTGGACAATCATTTTCCAGCTGGGAGCATGAAACTGCTTGGTGGCATTAATGATATTGGCGCCCCCACCCGTAGTTAAATGGAAGCGGCTAAAGGGTTCAAGCCTTAAGAGATGACGCACGCCTGAATCCTTATATTTTGACCAAACCAGCCTTCCCTGTTCATCGAGGGAGCGGATGGCAGGAATCACTTTCTCAAACGCTTTAGTGACCATCATATGCATGTCCTCCTTTTGGCTGGTATTAATGTCATCAACAAACTGGTAGGAAGAATCTCTTAATAATCCTTCAACAAGGGTATAATCTTCAGGCCATTTTACCACACCTCTCACCCTGCTCAATTCATCCTGGTAGATCAACCTGTGAAGACTGTCGAACCATAATGTAAACAATGTTGCGCCTTTCTCTCCCGGGTCGTTCTTAAAATTCCATTCCTGCAACATAGCCAGGTATTTCCAGTCGGCATCTTTAATACTGCTGCTGTCAATACTCTTCAACATTTTGGGCAGGATCATTTCGGCCATGATATTGGTATTATCATTTTGCAGTGCCAACATATCCAGGGGAGTTATGTTCTGCATGGAAGCAAGCTTTTTATTAATGACCAGGCTTCGATAAAGATCATGCGATCCTCCAATGTAATAGGGATAGGTTGAATCCACTGCCATCTGGTTGGCGCTACTGACAAATCCTCTTTCCGGGTTGACCATATGCGGGTTCTCATCTTTAGGAATATCGCCCTGCCATAAGTATGTACTGTCGGTTCCTGGCATGATAAAATCACCCTGCCGCTTCCATTTTGCCGGGAAGGAGCCCATCTGCCAAATGGCAATCTCGTTGGATTTGCTGGCAAAGGCAAAGTTCTGCGCAGGACAATCAAAGTTCTTTATCGCTTCAAGGTAGTCGTCATAATTCTTTGCCCTGCTTAGCAGGCAAAAGGTTTTCAGTTCATTGGATGCATCATGCGCCTTCCATTTCACGGCCAGGTTGGTAACAGAGGATTTACGGCCTCCATCGAAGTTGCGGTCATACATAACAGGACCAAACACGGTATAGGCAACCGTATCACGGAATATATTTCCGCCCTTAATGCGATATTCCTCAACCTTAATATCTGCTTTCCTGTACTCACCATTAAAAAGATACTGGCTATGATCATCCCCTTTAAAACTTACCTGGTAATAATCCTTAACATCCCTGCCTGCATTGGTTAATCCCCATGCAATGCTGTCGTTAAAACCAATAATTACTGAAGGGGCACCGGGCATGCTCGCACCATAAAAACTGGAAACGGGTGTGGTAACCTGGATTTCGTACCATATGGAAGGAAGGCTTACATTCAAATGAGGATCATTGCAAAGAATAGGCCTTCCACTGGCCGTTTTACTTCCATTCACCGCCCAGTTATTACTTCCATTATCGGGATCCGGTTTATCCTGTTTTATAGCAATGGAATCATTGGAAGGAAAATATAAAGAATCTGCATTTGAAGGGATCATTGGCTTTACAGAAGCCGTATCGAAAATAGTACCGCGACTAACAATCGGATCCAGGGAATCCTGTGTAACAGGATAAAGTTTATCAAAAGTATAGCTGTTGAAAACCTTACGGGCATTGGTGTATTCAATATCATTTTCGCCGCCGGTAAGATCATAACTCAAGTATTTGAGTAGAAGAGCAGATTTAAGGTTGGTCCATTTTTCGGGTGTATAATTCAGCAACCGGTATTCGATGGGAAGATCCTTTGTGGATAGCTGGTCAATATAAGCATTCACACCAGCACTATAGGCATTAAGCTGTTCATTGACCATTGGATCGGCTTCCATTGCACTGAGTGAATTTTTTGCGCCATATACCATTCCCAGCCTGCGCATGGTGCGGTCATTGTTAAGTATGGCACTATCCGGACCCACTCCAAGTATTTCTGATAGCCTTCCTGCTGCTGCATGGGTTTGAAATTCCATCTGCCATAACCTGAATTTTGCATGCAGGTATCCTTGTACAAAATAGGCATCGGGTTCTTTTTCGGCAAAAACATGTGGTACCATTCTTTCATCAAAATAAACCTCAGCTTTTCCTTCCAGCTGGGGAAAGCGCAAGTCCTCCGAATAGTTCTTGTCAACTGGTTCAGCATTCAGCCAGAAACCATGCTGTGGACTTAAGAAACTACCCAATGGAGGAACAGATCCCCACTGCATACTCAATAAAACGATCACCAGGATGGTAAGAACTGATGAAACGATCAATGGAACCAGTCTCATATAAAGGGTTAAGGTTTTAAATATACACAAAACATAAAGCATGTAAATATTGCTTTGCAGATGGCCGGATACAGGTTGATCGTTAATGCATCCTGTCGCCCCGCAATTCAAGTTCTTTCATGATGGAAGCTTCTTTAGCCAGCCATTGCTGCCATCGTTTGCGACTTTTTTCACGGCCAAAAAAATCATCAGCAAGATCAATAAACAAGTGGTAATGCCCGGCTTCACTTTCCATGAATTTACGGTAAAAGCTCCGCATGTATTCATCATCCAGTCCTTCACTCAATCGCTTGAACCGTTCACAGCTCCTGGCTTCGATCAATGCACAGGTCAGCAACTGGTCGAGCAGGCGGTCGGCAGGACTTCCTCCTTTTACCTGGAAATCGAGCAGGGCGTTTACATATTCATCCTTGCGCTGGCGTCCCAGCTTCAATCCTCTTTTTTGCAGTTCAGCCAATACCATCCTGAAATGCCCCCATTCTTCCGTTACAATTGGAGCCAGTTCTTCCACGATCCTTTCCTGTTCACTATAGCGCTGGATCAGTGAAATGCAGCTGGTAGCGGCTTTCTGTTCACAATAGGCATGGTCGGTAAGGATATCTTCCAGCGACATGCCGGCCAGGTCAACCCATCGAGGATCTGTAGGCAACTTTAAACCCAGTATATTTTTTTCTTCCATCAATGCAAGGTTAGGTAAACGGGGTCAAGATAAAGATTAGTTTAATTTGACATGAGCACGGTAAGGTATTTGTCAACAAATTCATCCACTCTTTTTCTCCTGTATTGCATTACCCATCTGGGGTGTGGAAGAGGTGAAATTTTTTTAAAGAAATGATGCTTTTCATTCAGTTTATGAAACAGCTTGTAATTGGTGCCTTCGCCCAGGCAGAAGCAATGGTCTGAAACATTCAAACTTTTTTGTTGTGTCCTGATGCAATCAATGATAAAGGGCTCGCTATCTTTCAGCAACTGCTTATCATCATAATAATTCAGGTTGATGCCATGGCGGGTAAAGCCTAAGGGAGAAAGTGCGCTGATGAAAAAGTCACCATAAAATTTCAATGCGCCACCATATGCTTCGATCACTTTATAAATGAACTGGGCCGATAATTCCGATTTTTTCTGGAAAGGATTTTCAATGCCGCAATCTTCCTGCAGTCGAACCGGGTCGGTAAATGGAATACCCGTAATACCGCCGCCAAACCGGCCAGGATTGATGCCAAAGATGATCTTTCTTTCGCGGTGATCGGAATAAAACTTATGGTAAAAAGCCGATGTATATTGCCATGATAAAGGATCATCAAAAGGATTCATGATCTCGATGCCATGGGCAAGAGGAAAGCCTGGTTTTAGTGAGCGATAAAAATCAAGGATCCGTTCAGCCTGTGTAGGTTCATTCTTCATGTTGAATCATTTGTTTGCTGGCCAGGTTTACTTTTTATTGATTCAATTGTTGCCTGACCAGGTTTTCTTCCTGTGAAAAATCAAGGTATGGATGATGCCTCGCCAGTTCATTGATCTTCTCCATTAGATGCTGCAGGAACCGTTGATGCGAAGGGGTATTGGGATGAAAAGAACGATGCCTTGCACTGGTGACCAGTTCCTGTACCTGCTTCGATAGTTCATATGCTTTTTTCTCAACGAATGCGGAAAGGAATTTTTCAGTAACAAAACTTGTTGCCTGGTAATTGGGATGAACCATATCCACGTCAAAGAAGCGGTAATCCCTAAGCACATCGATCACCAGTTCGTATGCGGGGAAATAATGCAACCTGTCGAATTTATTCACAAGATGATGTACCACTTCAATAAGCCTTGCCTTGCTCCGGTTATTATCGACAAGACCATCACGAACATGCCTTACAGGACTGACCGTAAAGATCACCTGTAATTTATTATTGAAATGAAACAATTGATGCAGGCAATTGTCGAGCGCTGAATTGATTTCTTCGATACTTAACAGGTGTCTCCTGAACAGGTTTGCAGGGGCCTTATGACAATTGGCCACCGTGGCATTTGTTTCTTTGAGGCGGAAACAAAAAGCCGTACCAAGTGTAATGACCAGCCAGCGCGCATTTTTAAGGAATTCATAAGCCTTATGATGTGATTGCTGGATGGCATTCCAAACTTCTTCCTTATTGGTTCCTGAAAGCCTGCTATGGTGCTGCCAGCTTTGCCATACATCGTTAAGATGAAACAATTCAATATGGCTATATGCATTAGGCCGGGTATATGCCACAAGGCTATCCGCAACACTTACGGGGTCAAAGAGGATCCCATTAGGATTTTGAAGCACATTGAATTTTAGATCCGCCAGGTGGTTACCGATATGTTCTGTAAAACATGAACCAATCAGAAGGATGCCATCGGTATAATTGATCGTATGCTGTGATGGTTCAATTTTTAAATCCATCATGAATCGCTGCTCTGCCATAGGAACTATTTACCTGAAAAAATCGAGGAGGCCAGAAGTGATGCTTCCTTTAAAGCTTCGAAGTTAAGCGGTTGACAGCGACCAGCAGCACCAAGGTATTCAACAAGTTTTTCGGTATCCAGGTTTCCGACAAGTTCATCCTTTGCCATGGGGCAGCCACCAATACCTTTCATGGCTGCATCCATCCTGCTGCATCCCGCATTCATGGCAGCCTGCACTTTTTCTTCCCAGCCATTTTTGCTGGCATGCAAGTGAAGGCCGGTTTCGATAGAAGGGAAATGATCTATTACCTGGGAAGATAATTCATACACCTGCAAGGGGGTAGCCATGCCTACGGTATCTGCAAGAGATATGATATTCACTCCAGCTTCCACCAGTTTACGGATCCAAAGTAAAACTTCATCAATAGAATAAGGATCTCCATAAGGGTTTCCAAATCCCATCGAGATATAGACCACAAGTTGCTTTTGATGTTGTGAAGCCAGTTCAAGCATTTCCTTTACCAGGTTAAAAGATTCCGCAATGTTCGAATTGGTATTTCTTTCCTGGAAGGTCTCTGAAACAGAAAATGGATACCCCAGGTAATTAATTTGGGTGTAACGGCAAGCCTGTTCAGCACCTTTCCTGTTGGCCACGATGGCCAGCAGTTTGGATGAACTAACCGAAAGATCAAGCTGTTCGAACACTTCTGCTGTATCTGCCATTTGGGGTATCGCTTTAGGCGAAACGAAGCTTCCGAAGTCGATCGTATCAAAACCAACTTTGAGCAAGGCCTGGAGATACTCCACCTTTTTTCCCGTAGGAACCGGGTGAGGCCAGCCCTGTATGGCATCACGCGGGCATTCTACGAGTTTTATCACTTTTTGATTATGCACTTTATCAATATTTCATTTCAACTAAAATAATTATTAGCAATTCAACACAAAACAACAGTCAGTATTCCCTGTAGTAGTAAAAATTGCTTTTTATAAACCACCGTGAATATCGGTATTGCAATTTATGCAAATGAAGGGCAGTAAGCACCTGTTCATCAATTTCCACCTGCAAAACCAGCAAGCTAGCTTTACTATATCAAACCAAACTGATATGTTAACCCTCCTCCTCCTATTGCTCCTTTCAAAAATCAGGGCCTGGGTAAGGGCAAGAAAAAACCTGGTAACGCTAATAGTGTTAACCCTATCC